>JAPLSF010000329.1 GCA_026398785.1 Pseudomonadota bacterium
GGAAGCGCCCGATCCCGCGCTCATCGCGCAGGACATGAGCTCGCTGCGGCACATCATGTGGAACTACGTGGGCCTGGTGCGAACCACGCGCCGGCTGCTGCGTGCGATCGAGGCCCTGCGCAATCTCGAAGTCGAGGTCGAACGATTCTACCGTGCAGCTGCGATGACCGACGACTTGATCGGCCTGCGCAACGCCGTGCGCGTCGCGTTGATCGTGACGCTGGCCGCGTGGGCGAACCCCGAGAGTCGCGGCTGCCACTATCGCGAATGAGGGTGTAAGAAGCGGCAGGTCAGGTGCGACTAAGGTTGGTGCAGCCGCTATTGCTGGCCGCACAGCAACCGAAAAAATCTCACGACTGGAGCCTGCCCATGAATTCGAGCCTCAAGTTCAAGCGTCCCGCTGCTGCCATCACGTTCGGCCTCGCGCTGGGCGCCGCACTCAGCCTTGCTGCGACTTCCGCGAACGCCGCGGATGCCCCGGGCGCCAAGCGCGACAAGTGTTTCGGCGTGGCCCTCAAGGGCAAGAACGATTGCGCCGCAGGGGCGAATTCCTGCGCCGGTACGTCGACCGCGGACCACCGGGGCGATGCCTGGAAGTACGTCCCCGCCGGCACCTGCGAAAAGACGGCCTCGCCCACGTCGCCGACGGGCTACGGTCAGCTGGTGCCGTTCAAGGCCGCGAAGAAGACGTCGTGAGCGGAGACTGCGAATGAACACCCTCGTAGCCTGGTGCGAGCGCATCCCGCACTCCCTGATCGCGCTGCTCGGGCGGTTCTCAATTGCGGCCGTGTTCTGGAAGTCAGGACAGACCAAGATCGAAGGCTTCGCGCTCGACCTGCTCGACGGGGAGTTCCAGTTCGGCTGGCCGCGACTCGCCGAATCGACGATCCCGCTATTTCAGCACGAGTACAACCTGCCGCTCGTGCCGCCGGAAATTGCAGCCTGCGCGGCGGCCACGGCGGAGCACGTGTTTCCAGTGCTGCTGCTGCTCGGGCTTGGTTCGCGCTTCTCGGCGCTTGCCTTGCTCCTGATGACGCTCACGATCCAGGTGTTCGTCTACCCATCGGCCTACCCGACCCACGGCGTCTGGGCGACGGTGCTGCTGTACCTGCTGGCGCGCGGACCCGGGAAGTACTCCGTGGATCACTGGCTCGCATCGCGGTCATCGTTCGGACGCCGCGCATAAGCCTGCATCGACTCGCGCAGGAACGCGACCTGCCGCCGGAAACTGCGGCAGGGTGGGCAGACAGCCAGGTGCACGTCCAGCCCCACCTGTTCGCCGAGCGTCAGTGAGCGTTCCTGCTCTTCCGACAGTGTGCGCGTGGCTTCATGGCAGTTCATGGGCGCGCGGCCTCGTCGCCGAACCAGTGCTGCTCCAGGCAACCGCGCAAGCGCAGCCGCGCGCGATGCAGGCTGACGTTGAGGTTGCTGGTACTGATTCCCACGGCGCGGCAGATCTCCGGGCTCTCGAGTTCGACGAACTCGCGCATCATGAAGACCCGCGCCTGCTGTCCCGGGAGGTGGTCGAGACAAGCCTCGAACACACGCCAGAACTGGTCGTCCCGCAGCGAAGCGTGCGGATCGCCCCAGTCCGCGGGTGCGGCTTCCTTGGTCCAGTGCCCGTCCGGCTCGAAGAGCCCGTCAGGCGCCGGATCCGGCTCCGCGTCCTCGACCGGGGCAGCCGCGTAACGCGTTTGTGTGCGCAGTTGGTCCGCAATCTTGTGCCGCAGTATGCCGAAGACCCAGCTGCGATACGCGGCGCGACCCGCGAACGAGCCAGACCCGCGCAACGCCCCGATGAACGCTTCCTGCACGGCGTCTTCGGCGAGGCTCGCATCGGACAGCTGCAGCGTCGCGAAGCGCACCATGCGTCGCCGCAGGTCCTCGACGAACTGCGGGTCGTTCAGCGCGTCGGTCGCGCTGGAGATGCTGCTGCCGGAATCTGCCGGGGTTGTCATGCGCTTGCGGCCTGTGTCAGAGCCGGTCCGTCGCCGTCTCGTCCTTGCACCAGGTCGTCGCGGGCGCAAGAGAGATCAAGGCCGCCAGTGCCAGGGTAGCAATCGAACCACGCATCAGGTATCTCCAGGAAACGAGCCGGCGCGCAGCTGAAGCGAAAGCGCCGGCACATGCCAACGACGTGCGCGTGCTGCGCGGCAGCGGATTCAGCCCAGGACGCGGATCAGTTCCCGCACCGTCATGCAGACGAGCAGCAGCGACCCGAAGGCGAAGATCGCAAACCGCACGACCACTCTGTTGATCGTGGACTGCACCAACGAGTGAACGACACGGCTGCCAACGTAGCCCCAGGCCAGGCTCAGCGTGCCCGCGGCGCCGCCGCCGGTCAACGCGATGAAGAACATCAGCGCGTAGAAAATCGTGGGCTGCTCGTGCAGGTGGTTGTAGTTGTCGGCGACGGACCGGGCGTGTTCAGGCATCCGGTGGGCGTACGTGCCCGGGTGTGCCGCTTCCTGTGGGTCGATGCCCACCCGCTTCATCGCGGGGATGCGCGTGGCATACAGCCAGACCCACATCACGAGCGTCCAGGCCACGAGCGCCAGGACGGGCAGCAGGAATTCAGTCGTGGTCGGCATCGGTCGTCCCCCTTTGCGTCGCTGTGTTTCGCGGTTTACTGGTCGAGCACTTCGAACGTCAGCCCGGAGTGAGCCTGCAGCCGTTCGACGATGCGATCACCGAAGATCGCTGCGGGCGTCCAGAAACCGCCGGCTACGTCTTGCTTCGAGATGTCGCCCGCGAGGCAAGCCGCCGCCTGACCAAGCATCTTCGCTGTCGAGCCGTAGCCGGGATCCCGGTCACCCGTGACGCGCGTGCGGACTACGTCGCCCCGTTGCGTGCGGCCGTGGAAACGCAGGTCGAAGCCGCCCTCGAGCTGCGCTTGCGGGCTCGGACCTTCACCCGGCGCCGGCAGCACGTACTTCTCGAGCAGTGAGCGCACGGCGCCGATCGAGCCCGCGACCATGAATGCGCCGAGACCGGCACCTGTCGCCGTGGCGGTCAGGCGACCGCGTATTCCACGTCCCGTCGTCACGGCCTCGTCGTACCGGAATTCCGGGCCGTAAGCGTCGTGCAGCAACGCGTTGGTTCGATGCACGACGCGAGTATTGATCGCGCTCATGACGAACGGTGCGATCCAAGCGTTGAAGTCGGGGTCGAATTCGGCGGATCCCACGTTCTTCTGCCGGACACGCTTGCCGCTGCCCGGCGGGCAGATCGAATAGGGATCGGCGAGCTCCTTGCGCAACGCCGGATTCGCTTTGACTTCCTTCAGCACATTCAGCAACGAGGCCACGGTGCCGCCGGAGAAACTGCCGCGCATGGAGCGCACACGCATCTTCACGGTCGTGCAGTGCTGGCCGAATCGCTGCTGCGCCTGTTGCTGCAGATAGTGCACGCCGAGGTCGGACGGAATCGAATCGAATCCGCAATTGTGCACGATGCGCGCGCCCGAGGCCCGCGCCGTCTTTTCATACTTGTGGATCATGCGGCGCATCCACTGCACCTCGCCGGTGAGGTCGCAGTAATCGGTGCCAGTCTCGGCGCAGACGCGCACCAGCGGTTCGCCATACAACGCATACGGGCCTACCGTGGACACGATGACCCGGGCGCTCTTGCACAGCTTCCGCAGCGATGCTTCGTCACCGGCGTCAGCCTGCAGCAGCGTCAGTTTGCCGGCGCCCTTGCCGAGGGACTTCCGCACCTCCTCGAGTTTCGGGAGCGACCTGCCGGCCGCGGCCCAGCGCAGTTTGCCGTCGAGGCCGAACTCTTCGAACAGGTAGCGGGAGAGGATTTGGCCCACGAAGCTCGTGGCGCCGAAGACGACGACGTCGTATGGCTGGGTGGTCATAGGGCGGCCATCTTAGACCAATCGCTCAGTTCCGCCGCGGGGTCGTCGGGCAACCGGCACCGGCTTGAAAGGGTACGCCGGCTGTGCAACCGCCAGGGAGGGCTTTACGTGGGCCCGGGGCAGCGGCACCATCGGCGGATATGAAGCACAAAAACGCGCGATGGGGCGCGGCGCCGCTGGGTGCCGTGATCATGGGTCTGGCAGTGGGTTCGCTGGCGGGTTGCGCCAGGCAGGAGTCCGCCACGCCGGCGACCACGCAGGCGGCGAAACCTGCGGCGCCGACCAGCGACCAGTTGCTGGTCGCGACAGTGACCGGAGTGTTTGGCGCCCCGGTCACGTTAACCGCGGGACTCTATGAGGGGCCACCGGCGGAGGCGGGCGCCGCGTCGAAGCCGACGCTCAAGCTCTGGGACTCGACGATCGAATTCGTCGATGTCGATGGCGCCCCGCCCGAGGAAGGCGTCGCACTGCTCACGTCGAGCGAGGGTGGCAGTGGCACGTTCTCGCATCTCGGCGTATTCAGCATGCAGGACGGCAAGGCAGCCACGCTGGGCGTCGTGCCGCTGGGCGACCGTGTGCAGCTCTTCCGGCTCTGGCATGAACCGGGCAAGGTGTTGCTCGACGTCGTCGAGCCCGGCCCCGGCGATCCGTCGTGCTGCCCGACGCAGTTGTCGCGCAAGGCCTTCGGCTGGAAGGACGGCAAGCTGCAGCAGCTCTCGAGTGAAGTCGTCGGCGGGCTGTCGATCAACCTGCTGGCCGCCACGGACTGGATGCTGGTCGAGATGGACGGGCAACCGCTGCCGGCGGGCACCATGCCGCCGACCACGCTGATCCAGTACGGCAAGGCGGCAGGATTCTCGGGCTGCAACCGCTACACCGGGCCGATCACCGAATCGACGCCCGGTAACGTCAAGCTTGGTGAGTTCGCGGTCACGGGGAAGGCCTGCGATGCCGCCGCCAGCGAAATCGAAGTGGCCTTCCTCGACCGGATGCGTGCCGCGACCTCGTACCGATTCCAGGCCGGTCGGCTGCTGCTGGTCGCACCGCAGGGCGACAAGCCGCCGCGTACCTTGCTCTTTTCGCGCTGAGCCGACCTCGCGGAGGGGTACGATCTCTCATCCCCCGGGCGATATCGCGTGCGATTCACCCGTCACGACGAGTTTGCCTGCGACGAACTGACGATCGAACGGAACTGAGGATTCAGCACATGAGCAAGCAGCGCTCGATTCTCCGCGCGGTCCGCCGGACGCAGGCATGGGCGCTGGCATCCTTCGCCCTGGCGATATGGAGCGTGTGTCCGGTCGCGCAGGCGGCGGACTGGGTTTCCATCGCCAAGTCAGACCGCACCGAAGTGTTCGCGAATCCGGCGACGCTCGGCGTTTCGCCCGCGTCCTGGGTGATCGTGCGGACGAAGCAGAATTTTGTCGAGCCGCAGCCGTCGGCCAAGAAGAACAAGTCGTTCCTGTCGGCCCGCAACGAATACCGCGTCGACTGCGCACAGCGGCGGCTCGCCTACCGCGAAATGGAAACCTATTCGCAGCTCGACCTGCAGGGCGACTCGGTGCAGAAGACCCGGATCGGCGAGAAGAACCTGAAGTGGATGGATGCGCCCACCGGCACGGTGTTTGGAGAAATCGTCGACTACGCCTGCAAGAACGTGCCGGCCGGCTTGCCGCCCGCCACGAAATAGGCCGTTGCCCGCGGTCCGGTGCCCCGAGCGAGGCCTCTTCGCGACAGGGGTTGGAGTTGCATGCGACAGCGTGAATTTGCTGCCGCGGCCAGCGGTGGCATCGACCTGTATGCCCAGGCCTGGCTGCCCAAGCATGAGGTCTGCAACGAGTCCGAGCGCGAAAGGGTGATCGCCGACCTGTTTCGCTGGCTCGAACTCTGAGCGCCCGGTCACAGTTCTCAAAAAAATCCGGCGCGTATCGTCCCGGAGCGTCCGTGGCGCGTAACGTCTCGACGCATGGCCCCTTCGTATCGGCTCGTTCCGCGATCTGCCACCACCGCGGCGCTCCTGGCGCTGGGTTGGAGCGCAGTCGTGAGCGCCGAACCGCAGACTAGCGCGACACGATCCGACGTGGCGCAACCCACGCTGCCGCCGGTCGCCGACGTCGCCTGGTGGCGCGAGGGCGTGGGGCTGCTCGGATCGCTGTGGGACGACGCACGAACGCACTTGCGCGACGACGCTCCGGACTGGCTGCACCATCAACGCGAGGGACGCGTGTCGCAGCAGCCCGAGCGCGATGCCGGCGCTGCCTATCTGGTACTGCAGGAAGATCGTCCGGATGGCATGGACCTCGTCACGTTGCGGTATGCGCTGGTGCAACAGGGCGCATTACAGGCCTACGCCGGTGCCGGTCTCAACCATTCGCAGTTCTATGTCGACGAAGCCGCCGCTGGGCCTTCGATGTTGACGCGCCGCAACCGGCACGCCGCCTTCGGACCGGCGGCCGAACTCGGCGCCGAACTCGCCTTGAATGCACGGGTGAGCGTGACCGCCGACGTCCGCTGGTGCGATCTGGACGAGCGCGCCAACCTGCTGCGCGGGTCGTATGGCCCGGTCGCCGCGGATCCAGTGATGCTCGGCGTCACCGTCGGGTATCGATTCCGCTGAGGCGCGCTCTCAGGCGGACGGTATGAAGTCCTCATCGCCCTGCTGGATGCGCTCGAACTTGAGGAATTCGTAATAGCCGCAAGTGCGGTCTTCCGGATAGATGCGGCACACCGACGGTCGTGCCTCGTACACCGTACAACGGCGCTTGTCCTGGTCGAAGAACATGCACGTCGACTTGAAGACATGGTCCTGGCGATGGCGCAGCAGTTGCTCGTCGAGCTCCTTCGTCTGGTAGCGGTAAGTGAACTTCAGCCTGGCAGCGGTCTTGCTGATCCCGAAATGGCGGGCGAGCCGCTCGATGTCGAAATCCTTGATGGCGATGCGCGCGTAGCTGCAGCAGTAGCCGGGGCACTTCGCGCAGTCGTAGCGCGGCTTCAGGACTTTCTTCTTCATGCGGGTCGCGGGGCCTCTTTGCGGAACGCGGCAGTGTAGCGGGGTCGCCCCGCGGACGCACCGCTAGGTAGTACCGCGGATTCACTCGCGCCGGCGCTGCCGGACAATCGAGCCGAGGTCCGCTCGATGGACGTTTCTCCCGCTACCGCACCCGACCGCCAGCGGCCGCCTCCGACGGCATGGCATACCGTGTCGCCCGAACAGGCGATGAATATCTTGCAGACCGACGCGGCCCGCGGCCTGAGCGAGGCCGAGGCAGCGGCGCGATTACGTCGCGACGGTCCCAATCTCCTGCCGGCACCGCGGCCGGCGCATCCCGTCATCGTTTTCCTGCGCCAGTTCCGCAGTCCGCTCGTGTACGTCCTGTTGGCCGCAGCAGTGCTATCCCTTGGTCTCCGGCACCTGACGGACGCCGGATTCATCGGCTTCGTGCTCGTCGTGAACGCCTTGCTCGGCGCCTGGCAGGAGCTGCAGGCCGAACGGCAGAGCGCGAACCTGCAGGGTCTGTTGCGTGTGCGGGCAACTGTCCTGCGCGACGCCGTCGCGCGCGAAATCGACGCATCGCAACTCGTATGCGGCGACATCGTTGCGCTGGCAAGCGGCGACCGCGTGCCCGCTGACCTGCGCCTGCGCGAAACGCAGGGCCTCGCAGTGGATGCGTCCATGCTCACCGGTGAATCGGTGCCCGTTGCGCACGATGCGGCGCTCGTCTGCGAGGAAACCGCCGCGGTTGCCGATCGCACCAACTGTGCATTTGCCGGCACGCTCGTCGTGCGTGGCCGCGCGCAAGGCGTGGTCGTCGCCACCGGTCCTGGCACCGAGGTTGGGCGCATCGCGAGCAGGACGACCGGCACGGCAGCAGGCAAACCGCCGCTGACGGTCCGCATGGAGCGATTCAGTCATGCAGTGGCGATCGTCGTACTGTCAGCTGCGGTGTTGATCGGCCTTGTCGCAGTGCTGGTCCACCACCAATCGATCTTCACGATGTTCACGTTCGGCGTCGCGCTCGCCGTGTCCGCCATTCCCGAAGGCTTGCCCGTGGCAGTGACCGTCGCGCTGGCGATCGCCGCGCGTCGGATGGCGAGCCGTGGCGCCATCGTGCGCCAGCTGCCCGCCGTCGAAGGGCTCGGCAGTTGTTCGCTCGTCGCCAGCGACAAGACCGGGACGCTCACCTGCAACGAACTCACCGCCGTCGAGTTGCGGCTTGACGACGGCACTCGCTGGCAGGCGACCGGCGCGGGCTATCGGCCGGTCGGCGAGATCAGGCGAGTCGATGACGGCGCCAAGGCGGACGCATCGACATTGGCCGCCGCGCTGCACATTGCAGTGGCGTGCAATGAAGCGGAGTTGCTCGCCGTCGACGGTGCATGGCGGACTCGTGGTGATCCTACCGACCTGGCATTGCTCGTGCTCGCGGCGAAGGCTGGCATCAATCGCGACCACGTCCTGGCGCAGTGGCCTGCCGTCGCGCAGATCGCGTATGAGCCTGAGCGACGATTCGCTGCCTCGTTCCACCGGCGTGACGGATCCGGCTGGGTTGCAGTCAAGGGGGCACCCGAGCGCGTGTTCGACATGTGCGCGCTCGATGCCGCTCAGCGCACATTGCTCGAGCGCGATGTCAACGCGATGGCGCAGCTTGGTCAGCGCGTGCTAGCGCTCGCCGAAGGTAAGTTTGACGCCGGGTCGGACCCGGCGAGCCTGTGCATTGATCCCGTCGGCCTGCGGTTCCGTGCATTGGTCGGGCTAATCGATCCGCTGCGTGAAGGTGCCGCCGCAGCAGTGCGTCAATGCCATGAGGCAGGCATACGCGTCGTCATGGTCACCGGTGACCATCCGCTCACGGCACTGGCCATCGCCGGCGAACTCGGCATCGCTGCAGGCCCGGACGAGGTCATGCGCGGGTCGCAGGTGCAGCTCGCTTCGCCGGCGCAATTGAGCGAGGCCATCGGCGGGATCAGGGTTTTTGCCCGCGTCACGCCGGAGCAGAAACTCGCCATCGTCGAGGCGGCGCAGTCGGCCGGGCATTTCGTCGCCGTGACGGGTGACGGTGTCAACGACGCGCCGGCACTGCGTCGCGCCAACATCGGTGTCGCCATGGGGCGCAGCGGCACCGACGTCGCACGCGATGCGGCCGACCTCGTGCTCAGTGACGACAATTTCACGACGATCGTGGCGGGGGTGGAAGAAGGCCGCATCGCCTATCGCAACATCCGTAACGTCGTGTACTTACTGACTGCCGCAGGCATCGCTGAGGTGGTCACGGTCGGGGTCGCCGTGCTCGCAGGATTGCCGCTGCCGTTGCTGCCCGTGCAGTTGCTCTGGCTGAACCTCGTCACCAACGGCGTCCAGGACGTTGGCCTGGCGTTCGAGCGCGGCACCGGCGACGAGTTACTTGCACCGCCGCGGCCGAGCCACGAGCCGATCTTCAACCGGTTGATGATCCAGCGCGGCGTGCTGGCCGGGCTATGGATGTCGGCGCTCGGGCTCGCGCTCTATGTCTGGATGCTGCACTCGGGACGGCCGCTCGACGAGGCCCGCAATGCGTTGCTGCTGCTGATGGTCCTGCTGCAGAACGTCGATGCCATCAACGCGCGCTCTGAAACGATTTCCGTGCTGCGACTGCCTCTGCGCAACAATCCGGTGCTGCTGGCCGGTGTCGCCGTGGCGCTCGGATTGCACGTGGCCGCCATGTACCTGCCGTGGTTGCAGGGCGTGCTGGCCGTGGCGCCACCGTCGGTCTTCGACTGGCTATTGTTACCCGCGCTCGCGGTCTCGCTGCTCGTGCTGATGGAGACGCAGAAGTACTGGCGGCGTTCCCGCGCTCAATCGGCGTGAGCGTCGGGCCAGCGCGCGATACGCAGTCGGCCACCCGGCAGTTTCCCGGGCGTGGAGGTCGTCAGCACCAGTTCGGTCTTGCCGCGGTCCAGCTCGACGTCGCCGAGCCGGATCCAGCGTCGCCCCCAGATGGAGAGATCGAGCGCTGTAACTTCGTCGCGCCGTCCCTGTGCCACCACGGTCGCCCGCGCGTCGTGCGTGTTGCCGGGATCGGCGTCGTACCAGAGCGCGAGCTGGTAGCGGCCTGACTGCGGCACGCGCCATGACCACCGCACTGCGTCGGCACCTGCGTTCGAGGCCTTGAGATACCGGGGCGCGCGACCGGGGGCGCCGTCCAGCTGCAGTTCATGCAGCAGGCGAGCCGTGAAATCGCCGAGCTGCGCAACGTCCCCGGGTTCCGGTTCGTTCGAGTCCCAGCCGTTCGTGAAAGCCGAGATGACCAGTTGCTGGCCGTTCGGCAATTCGGCGTACATGACGTCCTGCAATGTATCGAAAGCGCTGCCGATCTTGTTCTCGTGCACGGAGCCCGGCGGCAGGCCGCCGCCGAGACTGCTATGACCCGAGAAGGCCGGCCGTCGCAACAGTGAGCGCATGTAGTCGGTGGCCTGGGGCTCGAGCGTGCCCATTGCCACGTTGAGCATCAGCGCCGAGGCCAGGTCCGTCGTCATCGCGTTGCGACCCAGGCGCTGCCAGGCGAGCCGCTCCAGATCGGCGGGTTCCTCGCCCGAGTTTGTCGGGTAAGTCTTGGTGAAGAGCCGCTGCAGTCCGAGCAGGCCCGCCGACTCGAGCACGCGTTCCGTGTAGCGGCGCCGCTCGATCCACGCCTCCGCGTCGTTGCCGGCCACGGGTGCATTCGCAGCGCCGCTGATGCGATCGACGACCTCGCCGGTCGCCAAGTTGTCGGAGTCGACGATCATCGGTCGCACGAACTCGTCGAGGCAGTCAGGTGCCTTACCCTGTTCATGACACCAGTGCACCGCGCCGACGAGAAAGCCCAGCTTCACGCTGCTTGCCGGATACGCCAGCCGGCCGCCCTCGACGGCGCCCCGTCGCCAGTGACCTTCGCGGTCCCGCAGCAGCACGGTCACGTGCATGCGATCGAACGTTTGCTGTGACAGGAAATCCGTGCGTGCCCGTTCGACGGCGTGCTGCACTCGCGTGTCGTCCACCATCACAGGCACGATCACAGGCACGATCACTGGCCGCGCAGTCGGAGCAGGTTCGGCCGACACTCCGGTTGCGAGGATGGCGATACCGATGGCAGCGAGTTCGACCGCGACCGCACGACTCATGCGCAGCCGCGACTGCATGACCGCGCCCGTCAGCCACAACACGGCGATCACCGCGACGGCTCCCGCGACCAGGGACAACCCCGGGAGTACCTCGGTATACCAGAGCAG
>JAPLSF010000246.1 GCA_026398785.1 Pseudomonadota bacterium
AACTCATCGTCGCGCATGGCGTAGTCGTTCCCGCTCAGCTGGCTGATCACACCGGGCAGAGTCGTCGCGTAACCCACCACGACTACCGTCTTGCCCCGATGCTCCCGCTTGATGCGGGCGGCAAGGCCGGACCAGTCGCTGCTCGCGATGACGTTGATCGGCAGCTTGAACTCGTTGGCGACGGGCGCCGCGGTCTGCTGGGCCCGACGCGTATCGGCGGCATAGAGATAGTCGACCTTGCGGTCGGCCAGCGCGTCGGCGATCAAGGCGCCCAGGGACGCCACGCGCTTTTCACCGGCCGGACTCAGGTCCGGATCACCCGAGGTGCTCTCGCCGGCCTCGGCATGCCGGACCAGCACGACGACGGTTGTGCGGGCCCAGGTGCCGAGCCAATAGACGCCTGTCGCAGCCATCAGAATCCCAAGCAACGGGATCAGCAGCGGCGCCATGAAGGGGCGACGGCGGAGCTTGTTCAGCGGGTCCATCGCCGCATCATAACGAATCGGGCCATCGCCCTACTCCCGCCATTCCTTGAATGCGGGGGATTCAACGAGTCGCCACTCGCCCGGCTTTACCGTGCGTTCAACGAACAGGGCTGGAACCCGCAGTGCCTGCGCCCAGGCGAGTCCGGCCTCGGTGCCCATGACCATCAGGGCCGTCGCGTACGCATCCGCGCGGATCGCGTTCGCATCGATCACGGTGACCGACGTGAGGACGCCCTCCACCGTGTGACCGGAGCGCGGGTCGATAATGTGCGAATAACTGCGGCCAGCCGTGTCGATGCGGGCATCGCGATAGTCGCCCGACGTCGACACGGCGGCATCACGCAATCGCAGGCCGACCAGAGGTTCACGCTCGGTCGCGAGCGGCGCTTCGATCGCGATCTGCCACGGACCGCCCTCCGGCCGTTGCCCGGCGGCACGCACTTCACCCCCGAGTTCGACGATGAAATCCCGGTGCCCAAGAGCCCGTACCTCGGTCGCGATGCGGTCCACCGCGTAGCCGGGTGCAATGCCGTCCACGGTCAGCCGCATGCCGCTCGCAATCTTGCGAACCGCCGTTCGCGGCGCTTTGCGCAGCTCGAGTCTCGCGTAACCCACACTGTTGCGGGCCTGTTCCAGCCTGGCGGACGAGGGTGGCGTGAACACCGTGCGCGTCGAGGCGCCGTCGCTCGCGGATTCGTAGCCCCAAAGCGCGAGCATTGGCTGCACCGTAATGTCGAACGCACCGCCGGTGATCTCGCTGACATCGCGCGCTTCCTGCAACACGACGAACAGGGTCGGCGAGACTTCCTGCCACGAGCGGCTCGCGTCCCGGTTGAGCCCCGAGATCTCACTCGCGTCGTTGTATGTCGACAGGTCCCGTTCGGTCTCGTCGAGCACGCGATCGATTGCAGACTGCACGGCGCGGCGCTGTTGCAACGAGTCCGCACCCGACACGGTGACGTGGTAAGTCGTTCCCATCGTCGGCCCGGTGAACTGCGCGGGCTCTTGCGTGCTTGAGCACGCGCTGACGGCAACAACCACCATGCCTGTCATCAGGCAGCGCAGAGCCGTCACGCTGAAGGGGCGAACGGGTCGCGCGTCGAGGGGCACCATCACTGTTGCGCGATCGCCGCCTTGCCGCCTCGCAACACGAACTTCTGGATCTTGCCCGTGGCCGTCTTCGGCAACTCCTGCACGAAAGTGAAGGCGGACGGCACCTTGAAGTGCGCCAGCACGCCGCGGGCGAATTCGCGCATCTCCTCGGCCGTCGACGACTGGCCAGGCCGCAGCACCACGAACGCATGCGGCGATTCGCCCCACCGCTCGTGCGGCATGCCAACGACCGCCACCTCGAGAATCGCGGGGTGCCGCAGCAGGGCACCTTCGACTTCGATGGACGAGATGTTCTCGCCGCCGCTGATGATCACGTCCTTGTAGCGGTCGCGGATCTCGATGTAACCGTCAGGATGCACGACGGCC
>JAPLSF010000320.1 GCA_026398785.1 Pseudomonadota bacterium
GGGCGTGGTCGACAAGTTCGTCGAGTTCTTCGGCGACGGCCTCGCCGCGCTGCCACTCGCCGACCGCGCGACCATCGCCAACATGGCGCCGGAATTCGGCAGCACCTGCGGCATCTTCCCGATCGACGAAGAGACGATCCGCTACCTCGAACTGACCGGTCGCCCGGCCGAGCAGATCGCGCTGGTCGAGGCTTATGCCAAGGCCCAGGGCATGTGGCGCACGAACGGGATGCGCGAAGCAGACTACACCGACGTGCTCGAACTCGACCTCGCGTCGATCGAGCCCAGCCTCGCCGGCCCGAAGCGCCCGCAGGATCGCGTCCCGCTGCGCACGTCGAAGGCGATCTACCGTACCGCGCTAGCCAAGATGGTCGAAGAGCGCACGCAGAAAAACCCAAAGGCGACGGGCAAGGTGCCCGTCACCGCCGGCGGCAAGACGTTCGAACTGGCCGACGGCGCAGTGATGATCGCTGCGATCACCAGTTGCACGAACACGTCGAATCCGGCGGTGCTGATCGGCGCCGGCCTGCTCGCGCGCAAGGCGCGTCAGCACGGGCTGGTCTCGAAGCCGTGGGTGAAGACGAGCCTCGCACCGGGCTCGCGCGTGGTCACGGACTACCTGACGAACCTGACGAAGGCCGGCCTGCTGCCGGACCTCGAGAGCGTCGGCTTTTACGTCGTGGGTTATGGCTGCACCACCTGCATCGGCAATTCGGGCCCACTGAAGCCCGAGATCTCGGACGGTATCAAGGCCGGCGACGTCGTCACGACCTCGGTGCTCTCCGGCAACCGCAACTTCGAAGGCCGCGTGCATCCGGAAGTGAAGATGAACTTCCTGGCGTCGCCGCCGCTGGTGGTGGCCTACGCGCTCGCGGGCACGATGGATATCGACATGAACAACGAGCCGCTCGGCACTGGCTCTGACGGCAAGCCGGTCTTCCTCAAGGACATCTGGCCGACCGCGCAGGAGATCCAGCAATCGATGGCAGCGAACATCAACTCTGCGATGTTCAAGAAGGGCTACGCGAGCGCCTTCGCCGGCGACGAGAACTGGAATGCGCTCAAGGTGCCCGAGGGCGAAATCTACCAGTGGGAGCCGACCTCGACCTACGTCCGCAATCCGCCGTACTTCGAAGGCATGACGATGACGCCGGGCGCGGTTGCCGACATTCGCGGCGCGCGCGTGCTCGCGCTGCTCGGCGACTCGGTCACGACCGACCACATCTCGCCGGCCGGCAACATCGCCAAGGCCAGTGCCGCGGCCAAGTACCTGGTGGCGCAGGGCGTGCAGCCTGTCGACTTCAACCAGTACGGCGCGCGCCGTGGCAACCACGAAGTCATGATGCGCGGCACGTTCGCCAATATCCGCCTGCGCAACCTGCTGTTGCCGGGCACGGAAGGCGGCATCTCGGTGCACGTGCCGACCGGGGAGCAGTCGTCGATCTACGACACGGCCATGAAGTACAAGGCGGAAGGCACGCCGCTCGTCGTGATCGCGGGCAAGGAGTACGGCACGGGCTCGTCGCGCGACTGGGCTGCCAAGGGCACGATGCTGCTCGGCGTGAAGGCCGTGATCGCCGAGAGCTTCGAGCGCATCCACCGCTCCAACCTGATCGGCATGGGTGTGCTGCCCCTGCAGTTCAAGGACGGCGAGAACGCGCAGTCGCTCGGACTCACCGGCAAGGAGAGCTTCGAGATCATCGGCCTGAACGGCGGAGCCGCGAAGGTCGTGACCGTCGTGGCGACTCCGGCTGCTGGCGCGCCGATCAAGTTCGAAGCGCGCGTGCGCATCGACACTCCAAAGGAGCGCGACTACTTCCAGCACGGCGGCATCCTGCAGTACGTGATCCGCCAGCTGGCGTCGCAGGGCAAAGCGGCGTCCTGCTATTACCACCTCCCTGCTCTCCGCCGCTGCCGCCCTCCAAGCCGCACGCCATGTCTGCGTGCTCACCGGTGCGGGCATTTCCGCCGAGAGCGGCGTACCTACTTTTCGCGACGCACAGACAGGGCTGTGGGCCAGGTACCGGCCCGAAGACCTGGCGACACCCGAAGCCTTCGCGCGCGATCCGCAGCGCATCTGGGAATGGTACGAATGGCGGCGTGAACTCGTGCGCCGGGTCGAACCGAACGCGCGTCGGTCGTGTACCCGGCGGCGGGGCTTGCCGAAAGCGCCCTGCGGTCCGGCGCGAAGGTCATCGAGATCAACACCGAGCCCACTGCGCTTACGCCGCTCGTCGATGTCGCTCTCCGCGGCCCGTCGGGTGACGTGCTGCCGCAATTGCTGCAGGCGCTGCGCCGCTGAGTTATCTGCGCGGCCGGGTCCAACGACGCGAGGTGGTCGACCGGCCCAGGCGACGCATGGGACGGGATTCCGTTCTTGTTCCGGCGAGCGGAAAGGCAGACACGCTCGCCGGAACAAGAACGGAATCCCGTCGCAGCATGCGCCGACCGTCGCCCAGCGTGACAGCCGCGTCAGAGCACTGCAGTACGAACGAAATGACGAGCACCGCCGGCGACAGCAGCGCGAGCAGCATGACGGGTAACCATGCTAAAACCTCCCCGACCGAACCGAGCAGGCTTTCAGAGGTCTCATCCGCATGCGACGCACCCAACCCAATCTGCAACCCCTGCCCTCCGAGATCACACCGCCCGACCGGTATTGCAATCGGCGCGAGGTGATCACGGCGCTTGCAGCCGTCGGCGCTGTGGGCGCAGGCCTCGCTCGGGACGCCTCGGCTGCCCAGCTGAAGTACGCCCGGAATGCTCGGTTCAGCCTGAAGGAAGCCCCTAATTCCTTTGAAGATATAACGACTTACAACAACTTTTACGAATTTGGTACAGATAAGGCGGACCCGGCCCAGAAGTCCGGCAAATTCAAGCCGCAGCCCTGGTCGGTGGCCATCACTGGTGAGTGCGCCAAGCCGGGCACCTACACGCTCGAAGACATCCTCAAGCCCCACGCACTGGAGGAGCGCATCTATCGACTGCGCTGCGTCGAGGCCTGGTCGATGGTGATTCCGTGGGTCGGGTTCCCGCTCGGTGCCCTGCTGCAGCGCTTCGAGCCGAACTCAAAGGCCAAGTACGTTGCGTTCAAGACGGTGATGCGGCCCAGCGAGATGCCCGGCCAGCGCTTCCCCGTCCTCGACTGGCCTTACGTGGAAGGCCTGCGCATCGACGAGGCCATGCACCCGCTGGCGTTGCTCGCGGTGGGTCTGTATGGCCAGACCCTGCCCAACCAGAACGGCGCCCCGCTGCGACTGGTCGTGCCCTGGAAGTATGGCTTCAAGGGCATCAAGTCGATCGTCGAGATCCGCTTCACCGAAAGGCAGCCGCCCACGGCATGGAACATTTCCGCGCCCCACGAATACGGCTTCTTCGCCAACGTGAATCCCAGCGTGGACCATCCGCGCTGGAGCCAGGCGCAGGAGCGGCGCATCGGTGGCAGCCTGTTCGCCTCGAAGCAGGCGACACTGCCGTTCAACGGTTACGCCGAACAGGTTGCCGCGCTTTACTCTGGGCTGGACCTGCGCAAGTTCTATTGAGCTGCCGAGCGTGACATCCCAG
>JAPLSF010000103.1 GCA_026398785.1 Pseudomonadota bacterium
GCGCTTGGTGAACCGCGCGCGAGTTTCGTCACGCTGACGATCGAAGGCGAGCTGCGCGGCTGCTGCGGCACGCTCGAGCCCATGCGATCGCTGTTGCTCGACGTCTGGAGCAATGCCCAGGCCAGTGCGTTCCGCGACCCCCGCTTCCCGCCCCTGACGGCGCGCGAGTGGCATCGGACAAGCCTGGAGGTATCGTTGCTGACGCCGTGCGAACCAATGGCGGTCAGCACGGAGCAGCAGTTGCTGCTCGAGCTGGTCCCCGGTCGCGATGGGCTGGTGCTCGAGTGGCGTGGGATGAGGGCAACCTTCCTGCCGAAGGTCTGGGAGCACGTCACCGGACCGCACGACTTTCTGCGCCGGCTCAAGGAGAAGGCGGGGCTCAGAGCGGATTTCTGGGCGGCAGACGTGCGCGTATGGCGCTACGGGACGGAGATCATGGCTGTGGAGAGACCGGCAACGCTGGTGGCTGCGCCATCGAACGGATGACCCACGGAACGCCGAATGGAATAAGCGGCTGGCAGGGGCGTAGGAGCGAGTATATAAAGATTCAAGTCCTGGGTTCCGGCTGTGCCAAGTGCCGTCAATCGACGAAGTGAAAAAGCCGCTGAGCTGACCATGAAACGCCTGTCCTGATCCCAGGTCGCGAACGCACGAGCACACAGTGATCGAGCAAGTCGACGAATCATTGACTGGGCCACTGGCTGCGAGACTGAACGCAGCGTGCCAGTGCATCTGGGTCGATCGTGCGAAATTGCGCGACCAGCTCCGCGCCAGTCTCGGCGACGCGGGCAGCCTCCTCGAATCGCAGGCTGGACTCGTCTCGGGCAGCGTCGTGTTCCTTGCTGCGGGCGAAGCCGCCGCCATGGACCGGACCGTCCTGCTCATCACGCAGGCACTCACCAGCGACACGTACCAGCAGAAGATCGCGCTGCATGCGCCAGAACTGGCTCGGCGTCCCCAGGCAGCCGCGGGCGGCGTCCTGGGCTTCGATTTCCATCTCGGCGGTCCGACGCCGCAGCTCATCGAGATCAACACGAACCCGGGCGGCCTGCTCGTCAGTCTTGAACTGGCGCGTGCGGCCACGGCAAGTTGCGACTGCTTTGCGGAACCGATATCCGTCATGACCGCGGCCGGTGTGGCAATGGATCAGCTCGGGCGTCGAATCACGGATAGTTTCCTGGCGGAATGGATCAGCGTCCGCGGCGAAATGCCGTTGCGTACCATTGCAGTCGTCGATGACGAGCCGCAGACCCAGTACCTGTATCCCGAGTTCCTGCTGTATCAGCGGTTACTCGAGCGCGCCGGATGGCGCGTCGTGATTGCAGATGCCGCAAGCCTCACAATCAAGGGCAAAGCGTTGTACTTCGCCAACGAGCGCATCGACCTGATCTACAACCGTGTGACCGATTTCTATCTGGCCGATGAGCGACACGCCATCCTGCGCAGCGCGTACGAGTGGGATCTCGCGGTGATTACCCCGCACCCAGCCGCGCATGCTCGATGGGCAGACAAGCGGCTGCTTGCATGGCTGGGGGACGAAGAGATGCTGCAGCAGGCAGGTCTCGGCGCCGCTGATCGCTCGCACTTGCGGCAGACCATTCCAGCGACGGAGGTGGTCGAGCCCGCCGCAGCCGACGACCTCTGGCAGCGGCGTAAGGGACTTTTTTTCAAGCCTGTCGATGGTTTTGGCAGCAAGGCCGCCTATCGGGGCGACAAGCTCACTCGGACGACGTTCGACCACATCCTTGCGCATCGTTACGTCGCGCAGGCGATTGCGCCTACGTCGTTTCGGCGAGTCTCATCCGCAGATGGCGAGGAAGCCGATCTCCGTGTCGACGTCCGCAACTACGTCATGCACGGCGAAATCTGGTTGCGGGCAGCGCGCCTGTACCGAGGGCAGACCACGAATTTCCGGACCGCCGGGGGTGGCTTCGCGCCGGTGCTGACCCTGCCGGATCGGTCGGGATCCAGTTGAGCGGCCCGTTTCACCTGTTCCAGGTCTGGCGTCGGTCGGTTCAGCGCGGCCAGCGGGCGCTTCGTTCTACGACGTTCAGATCGAGATTGTTGCGCACGTACTCGTTTGCGGCGTCCCGCCGCGGCGTGAATTCCCACGGCGTGTAGTTGCCAGTGCGCAACGCTCCCATCACGAACCGGCGCCGCGACTGATCCTGCAGCACGTCTGCATGAAACTGCGCCAGGTCCCACCGCTGCGTGACCTCATTACGGAATTCGGCGACGGTCTCGGCCCATTCCGCATGGCCGGCCAGGTTGACCCGCTCACCGGGGTCCGTCGCGAGGTCGAACAGCTGGTCCGGATCGGCGGGGCAGTGCACGAACTTCAACGTGCCCCGGCGCAGCATGACGATTGGGGCGCAGGCGCCCTCGGCCGCGTACTCACCGACGACGGTGCGGTCTTCTGCTGCGCCTTCGCACAGCGGCAGCAGTGAGCGGCCGGCCAGCGGTTCGACGGCGTCGGCCACCGCACCTCCCGACAACTCAATGAGGGTCGGCAGCACGTCGACCAGCGAGACCGGCGTCGACACGCGGTGCGGGCGGAAGCGGGCGGGTGCGTGCACCACCAGCGGGATACGCGCGGACCCCTCGAAGAAACTCATTTTGTACCAGAGCCCACGCTCGCCCAGCATGTCGCCGTGATCGGCGAGCAGGATGACGACCGTATCGTCTGCCAGTCCGAGCGACTCGAGAGTGCCGACGAGCCGGCCGGTCCAGTCGTCGACGTACGAGATGTTTGCGAGGTAGGCGCGACGCGCGCGGCGCACGTCGTCATCAGTGATCGGCGCGCGCTCCATGTCGCACGCCACGCGCAGACGCTGCGTGTGCGGATCCGCAGGCACGTCTGCCGCAGACACCTCGGGCATCTGGATCGCGACACCTTCGTAGCGGTCCCAGTGTTCCTGCCGCGTCACGTACGGATCGTGCGGGTGCGTGAAGCTGGCGACGAGGAGGAACGGTCGTCCATCGTCGGCACGGGCCACATCGTGCAGCGCGCGCACCGCGTGGAAGCCAACCTCGTCGTCGAACAGCAACTGGTTGGTGACTTCGGCTACGCCGGCGCCGGTGACGCTCTCCATGTTGTGATACCACCAGTCGATGCGCTCACCGGGCGTGCGCCAGTCCGGCGTCCAGCCGAAGTCCGCTGGATAGATGTCCGTCGTGCGGCGCTCCTCGAAGCCATGCAGCTGGTCGGGGCCGACGAAGTGCATCTTGCCGGCGAGCACCGTGCGATAGCCGGCGGCGCGGGCGTAATGCGCAAACGTCGGGATCGTACTGGCGAGGTACGCAGCGTTGTCGTAGCCGCGCGTGGCCGAGGGCAGCTGCCCCGTCATCATGCAGTAGCGCGCCGGTGTGCACAGGGGACTGTTGGTGTATGCCGCGTCGAACACCACGCCCGCTGCGGCGAGGCGATCGATATGTGGGGACTTCGTGGCGCGGTTGCCGTAGCAACCCAACGCCGACGGGGTCAGCTGGTCGTACATGATGACCAGTACGTTCGGTGTGCCGTTCATGCGGCGATCCTAGCATTCGCACATGTGCACACCGGCATCCAATTCGTCAGCAGCGCCGGGCTCGCCGCGATGGCCGCCGCCGCGCTAGACATCATCCTGCGAATTTGAGCTGTCTGCGCTGCGACAGCGTTCGAAACGGGCCAGCAGGCCGTCGTGGACAGCCGGCTCGACCGGCCCCACCGCGAGCCATTCGAGTGCCAGATCGTCGAGCACAGCCGGCGTGACGCGTTCGCCGCGACCCATCGATTCGACCAGGCGTCGCATCTGGTATTCGCGCCGCAATTCCGCGTCTTCTGGCGGCGTGGCCGCACCCGAGATCAACTCCGCGCGGATGCACAGTAGCCGCAGCGCCGCTTCGTTCGCGGCGAGGTCGGCGTTGACCGTGCCGGCGGCGACCGCTGCGATCCGTTGCTCGAGGATGCTGCGCATTGCTTTCGGCGCATGAGCGAGATCGGCGATCGCAGCGGCCGCGGACGCCCGCAGCGCTTCGTATTCGGCTGGCGTCCGTCCCAGGACGGTCGCGAGTGCGTACGCGCGAACCTGGGCAGCAGCGGCAAATCCGTCGGTCCAGCCACGGCGCGCCGCCGCCGCGCGGTGTCTGCGCACGGCTTCGGCGCAACGGTCGGTCGCGTGTGAAAACCGTTGACGCAGTGCGCGTGCTGACGTTCGCGGCAAGTCCAGCGACTCGAACTGCGCGCACAGCTCGTCCAACTGCGGCACGGCGGACAACAAAGGCGCGGTGGTGAGCCCGGCAATCCGCTCCAGTTCCTCACACACGGTGGTTGCCAGCGCCTGGTTCGCTTCGAGGGTGACTGCGTATGCCGACGATTCCTGTGAGCTGCGCTGGAAGACGGCGTCGCACTGCTTCCGGAACTCGTCCCAGAGCGCGTTATCCAGGTTCCACGGCACGATGCCGACGGTCTTCCAGGTTCGCTGCAGGTTCCTGGTTTCGTCGATGGCCTTGCGCGTGTCCTCGAGGTTGAGGAGCTCGGCGGTGCGGGCGATCAAGACGCCACTCCCGCCGTGACTCGGCGATGGCCTGGTTGATGGCACGCCAGTTCGGGTGCTCGTTGGCCTGTTCCGCAGCAAAGGCCGTCAGCCTTTCGATCAGCGCTTCGCGCCGCTGCTGGTTTTCCTTGCGCAGCTCGGCTTGCCGGGCGAAGTGCTCGCGACAGGGCTCGTACGCACGGTTGGCTGCCTCCTGGAACTGCTGCAACTCGTCCGAGGGATCTTCGCCCGCGCCCCGATTCAGGGTCCGCCATTCGTCCCGCAGCCGGCGGATCTGTTGCGCGAGCTCCTCGGGTGCGATATCGGCGCCGATCAGCGATTGCATCTGCTGCACCAGTTCTGCGCGCTTCGGTACGACCCTGAAGGTCTTCCAGTCCTGCAGCTCGGTGAGTTGCGAGTCGACCTGCTCCAACTGGCGTGCGAACCACGCGGGCAGGGCAGGGGCCTCCGGCAGCCTTGCCATGATCGAGGCGCGCAGCCGGGCGGCGCGTGCCGTCCCGCCGTGATCGAGCGCCGCTCGTGCCTGGCGCAGTAGCCCAAGGATGTCGTGAGTCTTGGCCTCGTCGGCTGCACGTTGCACCTGTTCGGCCTCGCGCAGGGCCTGGCGTTCGGCATCGTGTATCTGAGCTTGCTCGGCGGCCGTCGCGGCCGCGGCCTGCGCCTCGAGTTCCTGCTGACGCCGCGCCGCTTCGGAGGCGAGGGCGGCGGATCGTTGCCGCTCGGCCTCGGCCTGGATCGCCTGTTCGAGCGCGCGTCGGTGATGCTCGACGACTTCGTGCGCACGTTGCAGCTGCTGCGTCACGTCGCCTTGCAAGTCCGGCTTCGCCTGCGGTGCGAGCGTGCGCCACCGGGTCTCGAGCTGCGCAAGGATGGCCGGGTACGACGTATCGTACGGGCGCTCGCTGTGCCGGGCGATGGCCGCGGCAGTGTCTTCCAGATCCGCCTGCAACTGCTGGGCGCTGCGGATTTCGGCAAGCTGTTCATCGCGTCGGGTGGTGAGAATGCGATGGACGTTCTTGTCTTTGCCGTGGCGCGTGGCGGGGATCAGTTCCCGCAGCTGGTCCGGGTCCGTGATGCTTCGTGCCGCCATCTGGCGGATTCGTGTCGAACTTCCATCGAGTACCCATTTGCCGACCGTGGCCATCTCCCCGGCCGCGATGGCCTGCGACAAGCTCGCTTCTTCTTCCTTTGCGCGTGCGGAAGGATCGGGTGGCGGCGGCGATTCAACTGCGGTATCACGCTCGCTGATCGGCGCCGCGCCGGCCGCGGGCGGTGATTTACCAAACAGGCGTGAGAAGAGTGACATGGTGCGATCTTGGTTGGAGCAGGCCCGCCCGGCAATCGGCAATGCTACCTGCGCCGTGCCGTGCCCGCATTTGGTGAGCGCTAGAAGATGACGCCGAGCAGCTTCTTCAGGAGATCTTCCAGCGGCATCATCGTGAGCACGAGCGGAATGATCGGTGCCAGCGTCGCGAGCCCGAGCTGAAACACGGCTTCCTTCGATACCGGAACGACGCGCATACCGCGCACGACTTCGAAGCTGTTGCCGAGATCGGCGAGTGACTGGATGTCGCCACTGCCCAGCATCGGCTCGTCGGCGCCGCCGCCGCGCAGCCATTTCTTGTCAAAGGCCCGGACGTATCCCTGCGCCAGCGTACCGTACTCCCGCAGGCCTGTCCGCTTCGCACGGGACAACTGCGGGGCGAACACCATGAGCGGTCCGACGACCAGGCACACGATGAAAATCATCAACAGGATGATTTCGAGCTGGAAGTCGGTGAGGCGCGCTCCAGCGTAGAAGATCTGGCTGGCCAGCGTGCCCGCGAGCAGGGCTCCGTGCGCCAGCACGAGCGGCACGAAGGCATACACGGTGTTCGAAAGAAAGCCGAGCCCGCCTACGCGATCGGGGTGCGTAGGTACCAGCGCCAACGGGATGCGCGAGACCTGCCAGAGCAGTCGCGCCCAGATGCACACCCGGAAGTACCAGCGGCACAATAGAAACTGGAACAGCGGCAGGCTCACATAGCCGTACCACATGCCTGCGAACGTCAGCGTCGAGCCACCCGCCGCCGGAATCGCGTACCAGGTAGTCGCATCGAGAGCCATGTATTGCCGCCAGACGATCGAGATACCCACTGCATACACAAAAGCGATGAGCAGCAGTTCGGCGGCGACGGAGTTCCGCAGCCGATAGGCGGACGTAATCGCCGAGTCGAGACGGCCGAGATCAGCCGGAGCAACCATGTGACGCTCGCCGAAAGTGCTGACCACCGTGCGCATCCGTTGATGCACGACCAGTTCGGCCACGACGAGAAGCGGCAATACGACGAGGAATTTGACGTGAACCTCGACGTCAAGAAGGAAGGGCACGGCGACGCTGCCATCGAACAGCCTGCCGGACAGGGTTGCGAGCAGCAACAGCGGCAGCCACGCGATCAGGGCCAGCGTGATGACTCGTCGACGCTGCAACGACAGAACATCGTCGGACAGGTGTGCTCGACGCAACAGCTGATACAGGGGCCCACCGAGGACGAGCGAGAAATCCGTAGATGCGTTGCCCGCACGATCACCAGGTGGTTCAGCGTCGGACCGGGTCCTGTTCATGTTCATGACGTTTCCGGATGCGTTTCCGTGCTGGCCTTGCAGTGCGTGGGGGCATAGCCAGACCGCCGCTAACGGTCCTGTTCGCCCGCCCGGTAACCGTCCTTGTAGTCCTGCGGATGTCGGTCCTGATCGTAAGGACGGCCTTTGACGGCATCATTGTATCCGCGCTTGTATTCCGGGCTGCCGTTACCCTGGTTGTGGCCAGAACCGCCGGAACCGTTGTTGCCGTAGGACGCGAACGTGATGATCATGCGCGTGCCGCCCTCCCACTTGAACTCCTGCGTGTTGCCACTCGAGTTCGTGCGCACCACCTTGTTACCCTTCTGGTCCTTGAAGTGGTTCGCCTGGTTGCCGGGACGCAGGTTGTAGACGTCGCCGTTGTGAAGGTCGATGTCGATGTATCCCTGCCGCTGCCCGAACGTGCAGGCGCCGGACTTGCCCTTCTTCTTCTCGCCGTCCTTGCGGACTTCGCAGTTGGCTTGCCGCGTGTCGGCCTGGGCAACCTGAATGGAGATTGCTGCGCCCAGGGTAAGTATCGCTGCTGCGACGATGATGGATGCTTTCATTCCTGCCTCTGCTGTCGTGAATAGTACCGGAGACTCCGCGGGAAGAGCGCAAGGCTAGCGGGTTTTCTCGATCGAATCGAGCGCGCAACGCCGCTGCAGGCGATCACGATCAATGCGGCTTGCGAGTACGGGGAAGAGGACCGCAAGGGCTCGCTCGAACCCGGCAAGCTCGCCGACCTCGTGATCCTCGACAAGAATCCGCTGAAAGTGGAACCTATGTCGATCAAGGACATCAAGGTTGTCGCAACCATCAAGGATGGGGCGACGACCTGCAAGGCCCAGTGAATCGTTTCGATACAGCCACTTTTCTGGCGCTGGCGGCGGTGTTGCTCCTGAACGCGTGCGCCACCACGCCCACGGTCCCGTTCGACGTCGAGGTGCCACCCGGCGTCGATGATGCGCGCGGACGCTTTGCCGAGATCTTCTGCTCGGTGCTCGAGAGGAGTGGCACCAGTCTCCCGGACTACCGGCCGTGCGCGGACGCATTGAGCCATGTGACGAGCGCTGCACCGGGCACCGGCAGGGTCGTGGATCTCGGGCCATCCCATCGCCGCTACCTGGCCGCGATCGTGCCGGGCGTCGGCTATTCCTGCATCAAAGAATGGTTGCAGCCGGCGACAACACCGAGCGATCACCTCGCCCGATTCGACTACGAGGCGCAGATGGTCGAGGTCGACGCGCTCTCCGGAACCACGAGGAATGCGGGCCAGATCCGCGATGCAATCATGGCGTTGCCACGGGAATCCGGACCGCCGAGGGTCGTGCTGGTCGGCTATTCCAAGGGCGCGCCGGACGCCCTCGAAGCGCTGGTGCGTTACCCCGAGTTGGGCGAACGTGTGGTCGCGTTCGTCAGTATTGCCGGCGCAGTTGGCGGTTCCGCGCTGGCGAACGACGCCACGCAGGATCAGGCGGACCTCTTTCGCCACTGGCCGAAGGCGAAATGCGACGCGGGTGATGGCGGTGCGGTGGCCAGCCTGCGCACGGACGTGCGCAAGGCATGGCTGGCAACGAACCAGCCGCCGCCCGGAATTCGCCTGTATTCGCTGGTTACGCTGCCTGATCGGAACCGCATCTCGGAGGCACTCGTCCCGACGTACCGGAAGCTCGCCAGGATCGATCCGCGCAATGACGGTCAGGTCATCTACAACGACCAGTTCGTGCCCGGCAGCACGCTGCTGGGTTTCCTGAATGCCGATCACTGGGCCGTCGTGCTGCCAATCAACCGGTCACATCGAGTGCTGGGCAGCACGTTCGTGAACCACAACGACTATCCGCGCGAAGCGCTGCTCGAAGCCCTGTTGCGTTACGTTGAAGAGGACCTGGCGGCGAACGGCAGGTAGCGCAGAACGCCGGACGGTTCCGCACACCATCCGCTTATCGACGCGCATCCCAAGTTCGCATCCAGCTTGCTGGTCAATGATAGGAACACGGATAATCGCTTCGGCCCCAGCCGGGGCGCGTCTTGCCGTTTACAGGCATCTGTGAGGTGATGAAATGAAGTTCCGCTGGGTCGCAGCAACGATGGTTCTCGTTCTTGCTCAATCCGTGATGGGCACTGCCGTCGCCGATGCTGGCATCCGCCAGGAGAAGGTGCAGTTTGCCAAGGGCGCATCGTCGGCCGTCATCAAGGGGCAGCTCAAGGGCGACGCGATGGTCGACTACGTCGTGCGCGCTGCCGCTGGGCAGACCCTGTCCGTCGAGCTGCAGAAAACCAACGCACAGAACTACTTCAACGTGATGCCACCAGGTTCGACGGGCAGCGCGATGTTCGTCGGCGACAGCGGCGAGAATTATTCGGGTGTGCTGCCGACCGATGGCGACTACATCGTGCGCGTCTACCTGATGCGTCCGGCGGCGCGGCGCGGTGAGAGCAGCAACTACACGCTCACCATCGGCGCCAGTGGCAAGGCGCTCGCACCGATAGCGGCCTCGCAGGACGCGCTGGTCCCGGGAACCTCGTATCACGCGTCCGCGAAGGTCAAATGCGTACCGGCGTTCGAAACGACGCCGCGCGAGTGCGATGCCTTCGTGATTCGCCGCGGCTTCGACGGCACGGCCACGATCGACATCCCGGGCAGTGCCGGGAAGCGCAGCATCCTGTTCGTCAAGGGCAAGCCCACGGCATCGAAC
>JAPLSF010000149.1 GCA_026398785.1 Pseudomonadota bacterium
CTCGGCTGTCGTGCGGGCAAGTTCGATCCTGAGCTACCTTTCGAGTCGTGCCAGGGGGGACTCGCGCGTTTTGGCATGCCCAAGGTTAGGGGGGCGATGCGCGAGCATCCAGCGAAGCCCTGGGCGCGCCCCGTGCAGCCAGAATCAGCAGCCCGGCGAATATGGCCATGTTCTTGATGAAGTTCTGCGTCTCGTGTTGCTGGCTTCCACCCTCGTAGAAATTCCAGAAGTCATGCATGTACAAGTTGATCACCAGCGTCAGGCCTGCCAGGAGAAGCGCTACCCACTTTGTCCGCCAGCCTGCGATCAACGCGAGCCCGCCACCGACTTCCAGCACGATGGTCAGTATCAACAGTGGCTGCACCCATGGCACGCCATGCTGAGTCATATAGGCCTGCATGCCGACATAACCCGTGATTTTCATCAACCCGGGCACCAGGAAATACAATCCCAGCAGCACCCGTCCAAGCACCTCCATCGGCAGACTCAGAGCCTTCATGTCTTTCCCCTGCAGTTGTTCTGACTTGCGACCTTACGTCGACGGATATTGACAAGTTAACTCGCAGGGGTGGGCCGACGCTACTCACTCCGGCGCGTGTTGCCGCATATCCCCACGACAACGCCTATTGCGACTCTGGTTTGAGTTGGCCGCGGCACTGAATACCCGCTTTTCAGGGCGAAAAGAGTTAACTTGTCGGTACCTTATGACTTCACAAGCGTTGCGGAGCCGGACATGAGCAAGCTGGTGGAATGCGTGCCCAATTTTTCCGAAGGGCGCAACGCCGCGGTGATCCGCAGCATCGCGGCGGAGATCGAGGCTGTCCGCGGCGTGACGCTGCTCGACGTCGATCCGGGCGAAGACACTAACCGCACGGTAGTCACCTTCGTCGGCCCGCCGGAGGCGGTGGTCGAGGCGGCCTTCCGCGCCGGCAAGCGCGCCGCCGAAACCATCGACATGACGAAACATCACGGCAGCCACGCGCGCATGGGCGCGATGGACGTCTGCCCCTTCGTGCCTGTCGCCGGTGTCACCATGGCCGACTGCGTGGCGCTGGCAAGGGAATGCGGCGGCCGCATCGGCGACCTCGGCATCCCGGTGTACCTCTACGAGCACGCCGCAACGAGCCCGTCCCGCAGCAACCTTGCCGCAGTGCGGGCCGGCGAGTACGAGGGGCTGGCAAGCAGGCTGGCACAGCCGGACTGGAGGCCCGATTTCGGCCCGGCCAGGCACAATCCGCTGTCCGGCGCCTACATCATCGGCGCGCGCGAGTTCCTGATTGCCTACAACGTCAACCTTGCAACAACCGACAAGCGGTACGCGGACGACATCGCCTACAACCTGCGCGAGCGCGGCCGCCACAAGCGCAGCGGCAACGTCGCGCCTTTCTATTACAAGGGCGAGGCGGTGGTGTTCGGCAAGGACCGCTTCCCCTGCGGCGCCTGCGATCATGTCGCGAAGTCATGGGATGCGCTCGCGGCGCACTACCGCGACTCCCACGGCAGGGACCTGGCCGCCCGCTACGCCGCACTCGGCTACCCGGCAGCGGCGGTCGCGGGCAGGCCCGTGTACGCGGACGGCCGCTTCTCGCACGTCAAGGCGGTCGGCTGGGTGGTCGACAAGTACCGTCGCGCGCAGATCTCCATCAACCTGACCGATTTCAAAATGACGCCGGCCCATGCGGTCCTGGAGGCCGCGCGGGAGGAGGCTGCGCAGCGCGGCATTGCCGTCACGGGTTCCGAGATCGTCGGCGTGGTCCCGTTCGACGCCATGCTGGAATCCGGCCGCTACTACCTGCGTCGCATGCGCAAGTCCACCGGGCTCCCCGTTGGCGACGTGATCGAAACCGCGGTGCAGGCCATGGGCCTGCGCGACGTCGCGCCATTCGAAACGGACAGGAAAGTACTGGGCCTGCCCCACCCCGCCGGTGACCTGGTCCGCAAGACGGTCGGCGAGTTCGTCGACGAGGTCTCGCGCGACACGCCGGCTCCGGGCGGCGGTTCGATCGCCGCGCTGTCGGGCTCGATCGGCGCGGCGCTGGCCGCGATGGTCGCGAACCTCACGGCCGGCAAGGCCGAGTTTGCCGGTCGCTACGAGGAACTGGACGCGCTTGCCGCCAGGGCGCAAGGCGTCAAGGACCTCCTGCTGGCCGCGGTGGACGCGGACACGCAGGCCTTCAACGGCGTCATGGACGCCCTGCGCATGCCGAAGGACACGCCGGACCAGAAGACCGCGCGCAGCCAGGCGCTCCAGTCCGGCTACATTCACGCCACCGAGGTCCCGTTGCAGACCGCCCGGCACTGCCGCGAGGCACTGGAACTGTGCCTGCTGGCCGCGCGCTGCGGCAACGACGTCATGATTTCCGACGCCGGAGTCGGTGCCCTGGTCGCCCTCGCGGGGGTGAAGGGTGCGGCCTACAACGCGCGCATCAACCTGAAATCGATCAAGGATCCCGAGTTCGTCGAGCGCGCCGGCGCCGAGATCGCGCACCTCCTCGACGAGAGCCGGAGCATTGCCGACCTCGTCGAACGCGAGGTCGAGCGCGTAGTGGGCTGATCGCGAGGACGCCCGCCGCCCAGCTCGTCCACTCGTCCGCAACATTCCGGCTAACGCCAACCTCCGCATTGCAGGTCAATTGCCAAGGACATTCCAATGGAACGCACGAGAGTCATCATCATGGGAGCGGCGGGCAGGGACTTCCACAATTTCAACACGCGGTACCGCGACAACGAACGGTACGAGGTCGTGGCGTTCACGGCCACGCAGATTCCGAACATCGATGGCCGGAAATACCCCGCCGAGCTCGCGGGTCGGCTCTATCCGGCGGGAATCCCGATCCATCCCGAATCGGACATCGAACGACTCATCTCGCAGCTGCAGGTCGATGCAGTGGTCTTTTCGTATTCGGACGTATCGTTCAGCTATGTGATGGACAAGTCCACGCTGGTGAATGCCGCCGGCGCGGACTTCACGGTGCTGGGAACCCGGGGCACCATGTTGAAGAGCAGCGTCCCGGTCATCGCCGTCGTAGCGGTGCGTACCGGGTCCGGCAAGAGCCAGACCTCCCGCAAGCTGTCCAGCCTGCTCCGCTCCATGGGGAAGCGCGTGGTGGTCGTGCGTCATCCCATGCCGTACGGCGATCTGGTCAAGCAACGCGTGCAGCGCTATGCGTCGCTGGAAGACCTGCGCAGGTTCGAATGCACGATCGAGGAGATGGAAGAGTACGAGCCGCACATCGTCAACGGAACCATCGTGTACGCGGGCGTCGACTACGAGGCCATCCTCCGGCAGGCAGAGCAGGAGGCCGACGTGATCGTCTGGGATGGAGGGAACAATGACATGTCGTTCTACCAGCCCGACCTCACCATCACGGTCGCGGATCCGCACCGGCCGGGGCACGAGATCTCCTATTATCCTGGTGCGACCAACCTGCGCCTGGCGGATGTCGTCGTGATCAACAAGGTTGAATCGGCGACTCGTGACAATATCGATGCCGTCAGGCACAACATCCGCGAGATGAATCACGACGCGGTGATCATCGAAGCCGCCTCGCCGATCTCGGTAGACGACGAGACCGTCATTCGAGGCAAGCGCGTGCTGGTGGTGGAGGATGGGCCCACGCTGACGCACGGGGGCATGGCCTATGGCGCGGGCGTGATTGCCGCGCGCAAGTTCGGCGCCTCCGCCGTCATCGATCCGCGCCCCTGGCTGGTGAACTCGATCGCCGAGACGTACCGCAAGTATCCCCACATCGGCGCCCTGCTGCCCGCGATGGGCTATGGCGACGAGCAGGTGCATGATCTTGAAACCACGATCAATCGTGTCGACTGCGACGCCGTGATCATCGGCACCCCCATCGACCTCCGGCGGATCATCAAGATCAACAAGCCATCGGTCCGCGCCAGGTATGATCTCGCGGAGATTTCGTCGCCGGGGTTGTCCGACGTCCTGTCGGACTTTTTCCGCACCTTTGCTCCGCAGGTACTCGATCACCGCAACGCGGGCGCCTGGTAACGTGCTTCTCCCCGGCCGCCCCACCGTGCCGTGCCTTGCGCTTTCGAACTTGCGGGGCCGGTTCGGTGCCGTCAGTGCACCGCGCCGAGATCGAGCGGCGCGTCCTTCGAGCGGGCGGCGAGCTCGGCGCGTTGGCGCGCCATGTCGCGCTCGATGTCGGCGAAGGCGGCTTTGAACTCGGGTTCCTTGCGGATCGAGTCGACGCTCGGGTCGAAGTCGCGGGCGTAGCTCCAGTACGGACCGGGCCAGCTGAACGCCTCACTCACGTACTGCAGGCCCTGCAGGAATCCCCAGGCGCCTGCGGCATAGGCAATGCCCCACTGCACCACCTTGCGGCGGCGCAGCCGCTCCCAGATGTTCGTTCCTTCCCCTTGACCTGCTCCCCGATTTCAGTGCAAGGCTGAGGTTAGTAAAGTCCGTCTTCTGGAGAGGAAGCGGACATGATGAAGCCGAGGTTTGCGGACGAGTAGATCATCGGGTTTCTGTAGCAAGCCGAGGGCGGCGTGGCGATCAAGGAGTTGGGCCGCAAGAACGGATTCGATCCGCTCACGCCCATAACCCCTAGCGTGTCGACGCTGGGTGGCCGGCGCCGGCGAACGCGCGCTCGATCATCCGGATCGATTCGACGCTGTCCCATTGTCGGGCGCCCCGAAACCTCGCGACGACACGACCGCCCGCGTCGACGAGCACCGTGATCGGAATGCTCGAGGCGCCGAGCATGTGCTCCAGTGTCCAACGCGGCCCGGAGTCGATGTAGTGACTGACCGTGGCGTTCGAGTGCCTGAGCCACCTCAACGCCGCGTCCCGGTCATCGTCCGTCGAAATACCGATCACAACGTACCGACTACCGGCCTCACCCCACGCCAGGCGTTCAAGCGAGGCCGCTTCGGCGCGACAAGGACCGCACCAACTGGCCCACACGTTGATGATCAGCGGGCGGCCGCGGTAGCTGGCAAGCGATCGCTGCGGACCGTTCAGGCCGGCCATGACCACGTCCGGCAAAGGCCGACCCACTGCGACGGGCGCAGGAGCATCGGGCGCCGCCGCAATTGCAGGTGTAGTCAGGAGCACTAGTCCGAAGGTGCCGGCTGCGACCGACCGGCTAATGGCTTTGATCAAGGGCATGAAGCAAAGTATGCCCAAAAGTTCGCCGAGTTGACGCTGCACTGCCAGCGCTCGGCACGGCGCCGACCGCCGTGGCGGCGGCCGCGCCGTCAACGAGGCAATCTCCGGCTAGTCCTCTCACTCGAACACCTGGAGGATGCTCTGGTACTTTTCGATGTACCAGCGATTCTCATTGTTGTATTTGGGGATCGCCACGGGACGGACGCCAGTCGCTTCCTCCTTCCATAGACATGGGCAGTTCACCTGCTGTCCCAGAGGCTGCTCTCCCGGGGGACGCAGGTCTTCAAGTTTCACCCCCATCCTTTTCATGACACCGTAGAGCTTCGCGACATTCCTGGGTCCACCGTTGTAGGCGGCGACCGGGAAGATGCCAAGCACTTCCTTGTTGTCACGATACGCGAAGCGGATATCGGAGCGCATTTGATACAGCTCGATGTCAAAGAGGCAGATCGCCGCTTTCATGGCGTTCAGAAGGTTTGTCGCGCCGCGCTCGAAGTTCGGGTCAAGCTTTGCCGCAGGGCATCGCCTGACCACCAGCGCATACGTGCCATTCCCCTTCCTGTTCGTGAACTGCATGGCGCCGAGGGCGGATGCGCTTGAGACGCTGTACCGATACGCCTCCTCCCGTTTCAGGCCGTAGTGGCTCAGCACCTCATCGACCGCACCCGCCTTCTTTTTCACAAAATCGGTGTCGTCCGTCTGTTCGATCACCGCAAGGGTTGTGAGGACTTCAGCGGGCACCACATCTGCGAGCAGCACTCCTGGAAATGCGACTGAAGGCGCCTTGGCGAGACGCAACTCCTCGATCGCCTTCCGCGCCGTGTTGAGAAGGAATTCCTTCCCGCCACTGACAAACAGCGGATCGAGGGTGTCTTCGTTGGACGGAAGATAGACGATCGGCTGCGCGGTCTCGACGACGGCTCGCCATCTCTTCTTCGCAATCAGGGCACTGTCGAAGACGGGGAACTTCCTCCCGTAGACCTTCAGTGGCTCGCCGTCTTTGGAGAA
>JAPLSF010000369.1 GCA_026398785.1 Pseudomonadota bacterium
TGATGCCCCATTCGATGACCATTGCCTTCCTGGCGGCCCTTGCCATGCACCTTCTCGTGCAGCTCTGGCTGTCCCTCCGGCAGACGCGCCACGTGGCCGCGCTCCGGAACGAGGTCCCGCCCGCCTTCGCCGATGCGGTAAGCGCAGCCGAGCATACGAAAGCGGCCGATTACACGGTCGCGAGGCAGCGCTTCGGCCGGCTGGAACTGCTCTTCGATGCAATCGTCCTGCTGATCCTGACGCTGGGGGGCGGTATCGCTGCCCTCGGTCGACTGGCCACTGCAATCGCAGGCCAGAATCCCATCGGCTCCGGAACGCTGCACGTGCTGCTGGCACTGTTGGCAATGAGCCTGGCCGCACTGCCGTTTTCCGTGTGGCGGACGTTCGTGCTCGAAGCTCGCTTCGGTTTCAATCGAACGACGGTGGCAGTCTTCGTGGCCGACCTGCTGAAGGCTGTGGCACTGGGCGGGTTGCTGGGCGGTGGCATCGTCGCGCTCGTGCTCTGGACGATGGCAGCCAGCGGCGCGCGTTGGTGGCTGGTGGCCTGGGCCGTGTGGATGGCGTTCTCGCTGCTGCTGCTCTGGGCCTGGCCTCGCTGGATCGCCGGATTCTTCAACAAGTTCACCCCGCTCGCGGATGCCGCCTTGCGCGAGCGCATCGACGCCCTGCTCGCCCGTTGTGACTTCCACGCGCGCGACGTGTACGTCATGGACGGGTCGAAGCGATCCGCGCACGGTAACGCCTATTTCACCGGGCTCGGCCGCGAAAAGCGCATCGTCTTCTACGACACGCTGCTGCAGTCGCTTTCGCCGGTGCAGGTCGAAGCCGTGCTTGCCCACGAGCTCGCGCACTTCAAGCTCAGGCACATTCCGCAGCGGCTGCTCGTGAGCGCCGCAACGTCGCTCGCAGGCTTCGCCCTGTTAGGATGGTTGTCGGCTCAAGGCTGGTTCTACGATGCACTCGGCGTCGATCAACCCAGCAGCTCGGCCGCACTGCTCCTGTTCATCCTGGTTCTGCCGGCGTTCACCTGGATCCTTACACCACTGGGTGCCGCATGGTCGCGGCGTCACGAGTTCCAGGCCGACGCCTTCGCGGCCCGCTTCAGCGACGGCCCGGAACTGGGCCACGCGCTGGTCAGGCTGTACCGCGAAAACGCGAGCACCCTGACGCCCGACCCGTTGCATTCCGCGTTCTACGACTCGCACCCACCGCCGGTCGTGCGGATCGCCCGGCTCGTCAATCCCGGCGGAGCACCAGGGACCCTCGCCGCCCGGCAGGCGTTCTCGTCCACGTGAGCATGATTCGCCGCAGCGAACGACCATCCGGCCGCGCCAGCGGCGGCTCCAAGCCACCGTCGGTGACAGGAAGCAGGACAGGCTGCGTGGTCGAGTCCTATGGCCGCCGGGTCGTGGTGTTGTCGTCGGACACGGCGGAGCGATTGCCCTGCAAGATCCGCGGCCGCCGTACCGAGGTTGTCGCGGGCGACGTGGTCCGCCTCGAACCCGAATCCACGGCCGCCGACGGGCATTGGGTAGTGGCGGAGCGCCTGCCCCGCCGCAACGTCCTGCAGCGGACGGACAGCCGGGGCGGCGTCGAGGACATTGCGTCCAACCTCGACCAGCTGGGCATCGTCGTGGCGCCCCGCCCCACCTGCGACCCGTTCATCATCGACCGCTACCTGGCCGGGGCGGGTTATGCGGGAATCGAGCCGCTGCTGATCATGAACAAGCAGGACCTGATCGGCGCCGGCGAGTTCAGCCCCGAAGAATTTGCCTTTATCGACACCTACCGACGGATCGGAGTCCCCGTCGTGACGGTCTCCGCCAAGCGCGGTACCGGCCTGGACGCGCTCAAGGAGCGGCTGCAGGGCCGCCGCACGCTCCTGGCCGGCCAGTCGGGTGTCGGCAAGTCGTCGTTGACCAACACGCTCTGCGAGGGCGCCTACCGGGCCACGTCCGACCTCTCGGTCGGGTCGGGCCAGGGCAAGCACACCACCGTGTCGTCCGCGATCGTGCAGCTGCCCTGGGGCGAGCTTACGGACTCCCCCGGCGTCCGGGACTACGCCCCCCCCGTCGTGCCACTGCCGGATGTTCAGCGGGGCTACCTGGAAATCATCCAGCGGGCGCCCGGCTGTCGCTTCCAGAACTGCCTGCACCTGCGGGAGCCGCAGTGCGCAGTCCAGGCGGCCGTTGAATCCGGGGAGATCGATCCCCGGCGGCTCGAAAGCTACCGGCGGCTCGTCAACCTGACCCGCCAGCTCGACGAAAAGCGCGGCTGGTAAGGGCGTTTTGCCATGGCGCCCACTCCGGGTCGGTCGGTCGCCGCAGCCGGGCGGACTGGTATGATGTTGCATTGCAAAGACCCGGCTGAACAGGAGTGAGCGCGTGCGCAGAATCATGGTCGGTGTGAAACGCGTGGTGGACTACAACGTCCGGGTCCGGGTCAAGCCGGACAACACGGGCGTCATCACCGAAGGCGTCAAGATGAGCATCAACCCCTTCGATGAAATCGCGCTCGAACAGGCGCTGCGCATCAAGGAACAGGGCCTGGCCGACGAAGTGCTGGCCGTCAGCATCGGCTCGGCGGAGACGCAGCAACAGCTCCGCACGGCGCTCGCGATGGGGGCCGACCGCGCGATCCTGGTGCAGACCGACGCCGCCATGGCACCGCTGTCGATCGCAAGGATCTTCCAGAAGATCGCCGAAGCCGAGCAGCCTTTCCTGACGCTGCTGGGTAAGCAGGCCATCGACGAGGACAACGGCCAGACGGCCCAGATGCTCGCCGCCCTGCTCGACCGCCCGCAGGCCACCTCCTGCTCGAAGGTCGACATTGCCGACGGCAAGGCCACGGTCACTCGCGAAGTGGACTCGGGCCTCGAAACGCTGGAGGTCGACCTCCCCGCCGTGCTGTCGGTGGACCTGCGCCTCAACGAGCCGCGCTACGTGAAGCTGCCGGACATCATGAAGGCGAAGAAGAAGCCGCTCGACATCAAGAGCGTCGCCGACTACGGCGTGACGGAAGGTGCGGCGTTCAAGACCGTCAAGGTCGACCCGCCGCCGAGCCGCCAGAAGGGCATCAT
>JAPLSF010000341.1 GCA_026398785.1 Pseudomonadota bacterium
ATCGCACGCACCGTCATCGACACGTTGAAGGGCGGCGCGCTGCTGTTCGCCTATTACCCCGACCGCAAATGGCTCACCGAGTCGCCGTACTTCCAGTGCGACGGCCCGCCGGGCAGGGTGGTCGCTGCGGTGTCGCAGCACACGAAGTCGGGCTGACCGCTCGATCCGGCGACACAACGTCGGCTTGCGACCTTTCGCGGCTTGCCCGCGCGCGCGAGCGCTTGCGGGACCGGCTGCACGTCGAAGGAGACGTGACGTCGTGCTTTGAACTTCCTGGTGCAGTTGCGCTACGTGGAAACGCAGCGCATCGACATGTGACAGCGAGGACGTGACCATGCAATCCGTACGAATCAGGACAGTGGCGCACCGCGCGCTCGGCGCGTTGCTCACGTCGGCCATCGCGCTCGCGGCGACGACGCAGGTTGTCGCTGCGGCCGAGACGCAGGACAAGGCGCAGCTGCAGCAGCAGCTCGACGACGCGCGCGGGCGGCTCGACGACGCGGCGCGCGACGTCGCCGACCTCTCGCGCAAGCTCTACGGCGACGACTTCGAAGCCATGCCGATGCCGCCACCCGGCGGACCGCCCCGCGGCGCCATGCTCGGCATCAACGTCGGCGGCGGTCCCGACCTTGCCGAAGGCGTCGCAGTGATGGGCGTGAGTCCGTCCGGTCCGGCTGCCGCCGCCGGCCTGAAGACGGGCGACGTGATCGTGGCGATCGATGGCAAGCCGCTCAAGAAGACCGGCGACCGCGCCGCGGGCCGCCAGTTGGTCGAGCAGATGCGCGGGACGCAGCCAGGCCAGAAGGTCAAGGTCGACTACCTGCGCGATGGCAAGAAGCTGTCGACGACCGTGACGACGGTGGCCGCCGAGCCGCCGATGGTCCGCATGCTGCGTGAGCATATGCCCATGCTCGAGGGCATGCCGATCCCGCCGGACTGGGAAGAGATGATCAACCCGCGCGGCCGCGGCTTCCGCGCGCTCGAACTGGTGCCGATCACGCCCAGGCTTGGCCAGTATTTCGGCACCGACAACGGCCTGCTCGTGGTCAAGGCGCCACCCGTGCAGGGCCCGGGCCTGGAGGAGGGCGACGTGATTCTCTCGATCGGTGGACGCGCCCCGGAGAGTCCGCGGCACGCGTTCCGCATCCTCGGGTCGTACCAGCCCGAGGAGAAGATCAAGGTCGAAGTGCTGCGCCAGCGCAAGCGCCTGACACTCGACGTCCAGATGCCGGAGGCCGACCCGATGAACCCGGGCTTCCGGCCTGGTCCGTCCCCGCATGCACCCGCCCCACCGGCGCCTCCAGCACCGCCGGCCGACGCGAAAGGCGGCGGTATCTCGTTCCGAGACTCCAAGGGATGAGCGGCCGCAGAGGGGCCCGTGCCAACGGGTCCCTCTGCTAGCATGCGCGCCCCTATGCGGCGCACCGACTTCCATTTCGACCTGCCCGATGCGCTGATCGCCCGCCACCCCGCGCCACAGCGCAGCGGCAGCCGGCTGCTCCACCTCGAAGGTGCGACGGGTGCGCTCACGGATCGCCAGTTCCGCGATCTGCCTGGCCTGCTGCGGCAGGGGGACCTGCTCGTTTTCAACGATACGCGCGTGATTCCCGCACGGCTGCACGGCCACAAGCTCGAAAGCGGCGGCAAGGTCGAGGTCATGCTCGAGCGGCTGACCGGCTTGCGCACGGCCATCGTGCAGTTGCGCGCGAGCAAGCCGTCGCGACCCGGCGCCGTGATCGACCTTGGCGGTGGCGACACGCTCACCGTCGTCGATCGTGACGAAGACTTCTGGCGCGTCGAATTCAACAGCGACGCGCACGGCATCTTCGATCGCCT
>JAPLSF010000189.1 GCA_026398785.1 Pseudomonadota bacterium
TACGCGGGGTTGGACCTGTTACCCGCGGACTTTTCATATCGTCAGTTCGATGTGCACATGAGCGAGCGCAAGCACCCGACAGAGCGCCTCCTGCGGATGAGTCGCTCGCTCAACGAAGTCTACGACTGCCTGCTGCTCGACTGCCCGCCCGGAATGTCACTCCTGTCGGAGAACGTGTTGCGGGCCGCGGATGCCGTCATCGTACCGACGCTCCCGACACCACTGTCACTGCGAATGCTCGAGCAACTGTTCGATCTCGTCGCGCAGTCAGGCTGGCCCGACTTGCGCATCCTGCCGTTCTTTTCGATGGTGGATCGGCGCAAGTCGCTGCATGAAGAGATCATTGCCGCCACGCGCCAGCGGTTCCCGACGATCCTCGCCACGGAGGTGCCGTACTGGAGCGAGATTGAACGGATGGCCGTGCGTCGAGCGCCGATTCCCGCCTACGCGCCGCGCAGCCCCGCCGCGCTCGTCTATTCGAGTTTGTGGAGCGAGATCGCCGCGCGACTGCACGAGTAGATTGCACTCGCTTTACATATCGTCAGCCGCCGTGGAGATTTGCCACCTACCGCGTTGATTGTCATCAGCATTTATCGCGGCGTTCATATCACCGTCATGAAGCGTCGGCAATCTCCCGCAGCGAGCAAGGCCACGGGAGAGAGCGCTCATGACCCCCAAGCCGCCACAACCCGCGCTACGCCTGCGCAGCGTCTTCATCTCTGACGTCCACCTGGGCTTCAAGGGATGCCGGGCAGAGTTCCTGCTCGACTTCCTGCGCCGGGTGGAGTGCGAGCAGATCTACCTGGTCGGGGACATCATCGACCTGTGGAGCCTGCAGCGCAGTTTTTACTGGCCGCAGGCACACAACGACGTCATCCGCACGATTCTTGGCAAGGCGAAACACGGCACTCGTGTGGTCTACGTGCCGGGCAACCACGACCGCGCATTCCGCGACCATGACGGATTGACGCTGGGCAACGTCGAGATCCGTCTCGAGGCGATCCACGAGACCGCGGACGGGCGCCGCTTCCTGGTGCTGCATGGCGACGAGTTCGACAGCATCGTGCGGGCGAGCCCGCTGCTCGAGTCCCTCGGCAATCGCGCTTACGCGGGGGCCTTGCGAATGAACCGCTACGTCAATGCAGTGCGGCAAATGCTCGGCTACCCGTATTGGTCGTTGGCTGCGTTCCTCAAGCACAAGGTCAAGAACGCGGTGAAGTACATCGCCAACTTTGAACGGGCGCTCGCGGTTGAAGCCCGGCGCCGTGGCGTCGATGGTGTGATCTGCGGCCATATCCACCGAGCCGAGATCACGGAGATCGACGGCATCCTCTACTGCAACGACGGCGACTGGGTGGAGAGTTGCACGACGCTGGTCGAGGATTTCACCGGGCGACTGAGTCTGCTGCGCTGGACCGAGACGGCCGAGGTCCTCGCTGGCACGCAGGCATTGCCTCTGCTGGACAGTGCCGCGCCCATCGGCCAGGCGGCATGAGGATTGCGCTGGTCACGGATGCATGGCTGCCGCAGACCAACGGCGTCGTGCGGACGTTGACCATCACCCTGGTGCCTGCGCCGCGGCCGATCTGGCTGTATGTCGGTCTGGTTGCCGTCGAGAAGGGCATAGAGGACTTCCTCTCGCTGGAGCTCGCGGCCCTCAACCTCGACCGACGCGCATGTCGAGAGCATGCCCTGCGCTACACGTGGGAGGCGGCTACTCGCCAGTTCGTTGCGTCGCTTGCACCGGTGGCGCGGGCCACACGCTCGTCGGTCAATTGCCCGTCTGCCGCAACGAGATCGTAACGTCGCGGCCAGACAATTGCCGTTCATGCCACAGGCCGACGCGCTGACAAGAGTCCCGCCGCAAGGCATCGTTCCGCTGCGGACCGGACCCGCCGAGCGGCACCTCGTGGACGTGACGCTGTTCTTCGCGCAGACGAGCGGCGGTGTTCGACGTTACCTGCTCGCGAAGCACGATTGGCTGACGCAGCACGCGCGGATGCGACACACCGTACTCGTGCCCGGGCCACGCGACGACGGGCTTCCCTACGACATCATGAGCTTTGCGAGCCCTGC
>JAPLSF010000063.1 GCA_026398785.1 Pseudomonadota bacterium
CATTTCGAGAATCGATTCCTTCTCGACGCCCGCCGACTCCGCGACCTCGGCCGCAAGTTCGCTCAGCGCTTCGCGGACGGCTGCGGTCATCTGCGCAGCACCGCCCGGATTCATCATCGAATACGACACGCGGCTCATGAGGTCTTCGCCGAAGCGGATCTGCGGGTTCATGCGTCCGGCGGAGGCCACGACTTCGCCGCTGACGAGATCGCAGAGGTGTGCCGCGATCGTGGTCGAACCCACGTCGACGGCAAGACCGAACATCGTCTCGTGGAATCCAGGCCACACTGCGATGATCCGCGACGTGTCGTGGACCGCCACCGTGACCTGCCACTGTCCGGCACGCAGGGCGAGCTGTAGCTGCTGCAGCACCGAGAGATCGCAGCCGAGGTTCTTCAGCTGCCACTCGCGTGCGAGTGCCAGCTCGAGCCGCTGCAGGTCACCGGACGGATCGTGCATGTCGGGTTCGGCGACCTCGACGTAGTGCAGCTTCACCAGCGGGTACAGCTCGATGTCGCGCGCTTCGGCTTCCTTGCGGACGACCTGGCGGTGCACCTGGCTGTTCGACGGTACGTCGACGACCACGTCCGCCTCGACCTTCGCCTGGCACGAAAGCCGGCGGCCCTCGGCGAGCACTTTGCGCGTGCCGTAGCGCTGTTCGGTCTCCGAGACCGGTGACAGCGAGGCCGCGCTCGAGCGCACGCCGTGTTTCGCGAACTCGCCCTCGGCTACCAGCACCTGGCAGCGCCCGCAGATCGCGCGACCGCCGCAGACCGAGTCGATGTCGACGCCGAGCTGGCGCGCCGCAGTCAGCAGCGGCGTGCCGACGGCAAAGCGTCCGCGCTTACCCGAGGGCGTGAATACGACGAGAGGATCGGTCCGTGTCACCTGGTCATCGCCTCAGGCCGCACCGGGAGTGCCGGCGCGGCGGCGAGCCCCGCCTTCGCGGCGCCCACGCTGCTCGCCTGGAGCACCCGTGCCCGGAGGCGGCACTTCGCGGAAGCGGCGGATCCAGCGCGCACAGTCGGGGTCGTGACCCATCATCACGTCAGCGGCCATGCAGGCCCGCACGATGTCGCCGTGCAGCGGATTGGTGATTGCGGAGGTCATGCCCGAGGCGATCGCCATGGTCAGGAAGCCGCTGTTGATGCCGTCGCGGGCAGGCAGGCCGAAGCTGATGTTGGAGGCGCCGCAGGTCGTGTTGACCCTGAGCTCCTCGCGCAGGCGCTTGACCAGCCGCATGACCTGCACGCCGGCATGATTGATCGCGCCGATCGGCATCACGAGCGGATCGACGACGACGTCGGAGGCGGGGATGCCGTGGTCCATCGCGCGGTGCACGATCTTCTTCGCCACCTCGAAGCGCACATCCGGGTCCTCGGAAATGCCGGTCTCGTCGTTCGAGATCGCGACGACCGCGGCGCCGTACTTCTTCACCAGTGGCAGCACGGTTTCGAGCCGGTCTTCTTCCCCGGTCACCGAGTTGACGAGCGCCTTGCCCTGGTAGACGGCGAGGCCGGCCTCGAGCGCGGCGACGATCGACGAGTCGATCGAGAGCGGCACGTCGGTGATCGACTGCACCAGCTGGATGGCTCGCGCGAGAATGGCCGGCTCATCGGCCAGCGGGATACCCGCGTTGACGTCCAGCATGTGCGCGCCGGCAGCTACCTGGGCGAGCGCATCGGACTCGACTCTGCTGAAGTCGCCCGCGGCCATTTCGGCGGCCAGCAGCTTGCGCCCGGTCGGGTTGATGCGTTCGCCGATGATGACGAAGGGGCGGTTGAAGCCGATGACGATTTCGCGCGTCGCCGAGCTGATGACGGTGTCAGTCATGAAGGTTTCCTGTTTCTTCGTTGATCTGTGTGTCGCGGCCCGGGAACCAGGGAATGCGTCCTGCAAGGATGCCGGAGCGGTCGATGACTTCGGCCACGGATTCTTCCTGGCGATAGGCCATCACGTGCACTCCGCTCACGCCCTTGATCGTGCGGACCTCCTGGATGAGGTCGACGCAGAGGTTGAGGCCTTCGCGGGTCTGGTCCTTGGCGCCCTTGATGCGTTCGATGACGCTGTCGGGAATGTGGATGCCGGGCACGTGGGTGCGCATCCATTCGCCGGCCTTGGCGGTGCGCAGCGGCCCCACGCCGATCAGGATGAAGGCCTGCTCGAGCAGGCCCGCATCTTCGACGGCGTTCATGAAGCGGCGGAGCAGCGGAATGTCGTAGCAATACTGCGTCTGCACGAACTGCGCGCCTGCCGTAATCTTCTTCGCGAGACGGACAGCGCGGTGCTCGACGGGCGAGACGTTCGGGTTTTCGGCTGCGCCGAGCAGCACGCGCGGTGCAAAAGTGATCTTGCGGCCGCTCTCGAAACGGTGGTCTTCGCGCAGACCGCGTGCAATACCGAGCAGCGACGTGGAGTCGAGGTCGAACACGGGCTTGGCCTGCGGGTGGTCGCCGGCCTGTACGCCGTCGCCCGTCAGGCACAGCACGTTGCAGACGCCCATGGCCGCGCCGCCGAGGATGTCGCCCTGGATCGCTATGCGGTTCTTGTCGCGGCAGGAGACCTGCATGATCGGTGCGTAACCGACACGCGTCAGCAGCGCGCAGACGGCGAGGCTCGACATGTGGCAGTTCGCGCCGCTGCCGTCGGTCGCATTGATCGCGTCGACGTAGCCGTCGAACACCCGCGCGCGTTTGTAGACTTCTGCAGGGTCAGCCGAGTCCGGCGGCGCCAGCTCCGCCGTAACGGCGAAAACGCCCGCGCGCAGCACGCGCTCGAAGCGGCCCGGCGAGGTGTGGCCCGGCAGGATCGGCAGCGGATAGCCCGGTACCGGCTCGTCCTCGAACTTCATGCCGAGGCTCCATTCTTTTCGCGCACGACACGCAGCCACGCCGATGTGCCTTCGAGGCGACGATCGACCGGCGGCTGCAGCTGCTGGATCGCGTTGAGTCCGCCAGGAATCAGTTCGGCGCCACGCCAGGCCTCGACCCAGACGCAGCGCATCTCGGGCTTGACCTCGCATGTGCCGTTTGCGCGCACGCCACCGCAGGGTCCGTTGCGCAATTGCTTGGGGCAGTTCATGGGGCACGACATGCCGGTCGAACTCAGGACACAGCGACCACACATGTTGCAATCGAACAGCAGACCCTTCACCTGCCGTTCGACCGCCGCGACGGGACGCTCGAGCCGCTGGTAGCCGATGCGCTGGAACAGCGGATGCAGCCTGTTCAGCACGCCCTCGAACCTCTGGTAGAAGCTGGCGAGGCCGCGGGCGTGACGAACGGACCACAGGCGGACCGTGTACATCAGGCCGGTCCGTCTGCAGCTGCTGGCTTGAACGGTTCGGGGAGGTTGACGTCGATGCCCTTGGCGCGGATGAGGCGTTCAAGGTCTTCGTCGGTGTAGCGGGCCTCGATCGCTTCGGCGGCGGCCTGTGCCGCGGCCTGCAGTTCGTCGCCGCAGGGCTCGGGCGGAGCGCGGCGCCAGTCTTCGAGGTAAGCGTCGGAACTGCCGCGGCCAGCACGCATGGCGGCACGGTCGACGGCCTCCTGGAAGCGCTGCGACAGCTGGACCTTCGCGGTTTCACGGCCGCGCTTCACTATGACCTGCGCCGGTACGTCACGCCACGAGATCACGATCAACGACGCCATGCAGTCTTCTCCCAGGACACCGGATGTTCGCGGCGTGACGCCACGGACGCGAGGCTGGCGGCGAGGTCGCCGTAACCCGTGAAATATTCTTCGTACTCGAGACCCAGTCGCCGTGCGGCAGCACGCGCGGCGCGCGCAAGCGCCGGATCCGCGGCCTGCACCAGGTACGTGAGCTTGCGGTAGTTGCGGAAGTATTCGTTGGCCAGTTCGGGGTGCCGGTCGATACCGAGCCCCGCGATGACCAGCCGGTCGAAATGTCGCACGAGGAAATCCGTCAGG
>JAPLSF010000339.1 GCA_026398785.1 Pseudomonadota bacterium
TGGTCGTCGTCTGGATCGTCATCGAAGCCGCGGACCGGCTGTCGACGCCGCGCCCCATCGAGGGCGGGACGATGCTTGGGGTCGCGCTGGCCGGACTGGCTGCGAACGTCTCGGTGTACACGATCCTGCGCAAAGGCAACCAGGACAACCTGAACGTGGCCGCAGCCCGCCTGCACGTGATGGGCGACCTGCTGGGCTCGATCGGCGCACTGCTCGCGGCAGGCATCATCCTGACCACGGGCTGGACACCGATCGACCCGATCCTGTCGGTGCTCGTCGCGGTGCTGATCCTGCGCAGCGCGTGGTCGCTGTTGCGTAAATCGACCAGCATCCTGATGGAAGAAACGCCGGACTCCGTCGATCCGGATGCCCTGCGCCAGGAACTGCTGGCGAACGTGCCTGGCGTGCGTGACGTGCATGACCTGCACTGCTGGTCGCTTACCTCGGGACAGACCATGCTGACACTGCACGTTGGGCTCGCTCCTGGCGCCGATGGCGGACTAGTGCTGCGTGAAGCCAAGCGCGTGATCGCGGAAAAATTCGCGATCGACCATTCAGCCCTGCAACTCGAGCAGGCAGAATGCCCGGATGAAGTCTGACGGCCACACCGCTGAAATCGCCGCAATCGCCTGATGACCCAGCAACACGACGACCCCGCGGCGGCCGACGACGAGCCGGCGGCCAACGAGCCCGCGCCGCTCAAGAACACGCTTTACCGCAAGGTCACGCGCGGCAAGCGCAGGCTCACCCGCGGGCGGCTGCTGCTGTACCGCGTCGCCGCGGTCATTGCCTGGTGGGCCGTGCGCGCCATCTGGGCAAGCTGTCGCGTCACGCACGTCGCCGGCAAAGAGACCGCTGAGCAGGCCATACGCGACCTGAAGTCACTGATCCCGGTGTACTGGCACCAGCACATGCTGTTCGGCGCGCGGGCACTGCTCGACCTGCGCAATGCCGGGCTCAAGGTCGGCTTCCTCGTGAGCCCCTCGGTCGATGGCACCGGCCCCGCCATGCTCGTGCAGAAATTTGGCGCCCACGTCATCCGTGGCTCGTCAACGCATACCGGTGCACGGGCGCTGCGTGATTACTACGAGACCATCGTCAAACAGCAGATCTCACCCGCGATCACGCCCGATGGGCCGCGCGGGCCGCTGCACGAGTTCAAGCCGGGCGCGATCATGCTGTCGCAGATCACGGGCAAACCGATCCTGCCGATCGCGATCGCGCATTCGTGCAAGGTCACGTTCCGCACCTGGGACTCGTTCGAGCTGCCGCTGCCCTTCAGCCGCATTGCGATCGTCTACGGCGAACCCGTGAAGGTGAGCCGCGCCATGGACGCCGCAGCGCTTGCGGGCTGGCAGCAGCGGATGGCTGAGCGCTTACTCGATCTGCGTCGCCAGGCCGAAGCTGCACTCGCGCAGGGCTGACATCCGGTCATCGTGCCCGGGAAACAAGGATTTTTTTGCCATGGGTACCGTGTGACCCGCCCCTGCCGCCAGTGAACACCGGTCGACCGAAAATCACCAGTGCGACCGCACCGCCCTCGGCGCTGCAGCCGCACGAACTCGGCAGCACCGACGAATCGATCGTCGTCCTGCGCCGCACGTTCGACGAACTCGGCGATCTATTTCGCATCCACGTGCCGAGCCGCGGCACCTCGACCTGGGTCGCCAGCCATCCGGACGACGTCAAGCACGTCCTGGTGACGAACCACCGCAACTACACCAAGGGCGTCGGCATCGACCGGGTCAGGCTGCTTCTGGGCCGCGGCATCATGACCAGCGAAGGCGAGTTCTGGCGCCGGCAGCGCCGCATGATGCAGCCCGCGTTCCACCGCCGCGTCATCGAGCGCTACGCGTCGATCGTGCGCGAGGAAAACGAGTCGCTCGGCGCCGAATGGAGCGCTGCTGCTCACGGCACCGGCAGCGTGAACGTCACGCTGTCGGTCAGCCGGCTGGCACTGCGCATCATCCTGCGCGCGCTCTTCGACGACGACCTGCGGCAACTCGTGACCGACCTCGACCACAATCCTTTCGTCGCCATCCTGCAGGGCGCGCGCCGCGACACTCGCTTTGCCTACGAATTCCGCCAGTTGGCGCGAGAGGTGAAGGCGCTGGTCGCAATCCGGCGCGCAAGGCCACAGGGGCGGTTCGACCTGCTGCAGTTACTGCTCGACGCCAGGGACGCCGACACCGGCGAGACCATGAGCGACGCTGAAGTCGTCGACGAGGTCATGACGCTCGTCGTCGCCGGTCACGAAACGACGGCGAGCACGCTCAACTGGACGTGGTGGCTGCTGGCCACCCACCCCGCCGTCGCAATGCGCCTTGCCGAGGAACAGTACGCCGTGGGCGACCTGGGTCTCGCGAGCTATGCCGACCTGATCCGCCTGCCTTACACGCGGCAGGTCGTGGACGAATCGATGCGGCTGTACCCGCCGGGCTGGCTGCTGACCCGCCGCAGCATCGGACCGGACACGCTGGGTGGGCACGCGGTGCCGCCCGGCACCGACGTCTTCATCAGCCCGTACCTCGTGCATCGGCACCCGCAGCACTGGAGCCTTCCAGAGACCTTCGATCCGGGCCATTTCGATCCCGCGCAGGTCGAAGCTCGCCACGCATTCGCGTACATTCCGTTTGCGGCGGGACCGCGCCACTGCATCGGGCAGAACTTCTCGCTCTACGAGATCCTCCTGCACTGCAATCTTGCGGTGCGCCGGTTTCAGCTGACCGATCCGCAGCCCGTGCAGCCTGCCCTCGAGGCGCGCATCAACCTGCGGACGGCCGGCGACGTTCACATGAGAATAGAGCAGCGATGATCAAGTACCAGACGCTTCCGGACATGCTCGACGACCGCGCCAGCGGCGACGGCGCGATCGTTTACCTCGAGGGCGAAGGCGCCGAAAAGACGCTCAAGCTCTCGGACCTTCGACGGCGTGCGCTCGGCATCCTGTTCCACCTGCAGCGTATCGGCGCGAAGCCGGGCGATTACCTGATCCTGCACGTGGCGAGCAACGAGCAGTTCATCGACGCCTACTGGGCCTGCCTTTACGGCGGCATCGTGCCGGTGCCGGTCGCGGTCGGGATCAGCGACGAGCACAAGCACAAGCTCCTGCGCATCGCGCGGCAGCTCGGGCAGCCGTTCCTCTACACCGACAAGAAACTCCGCGACCGACTCGCGACATATGCCGCGACCCTCGGCGAGCCCGAGGCCTGGAGCGTGCTCAAGCCGCGGACCTTCCTGCTCGATGCACTCGACGACATTTCGCGGGCTGGAACACCGGCCGGCCTGAGCCCGGACCAGACGGCGTTCATCCAGTTCTCCTCCGGTTCGACGAGCGAACCCAAGGGCGTGGTGCTCACTCACCGCAACATCCTGACGAACGCCGAAGGCGCACGCCAGGCCGCGGGATTCAACGAGCAGGACGTCTCACTCAGCTGGATGCCGCTCACGCACGACATGGGCCTGATCGGCTTCCACCTGATCATGATGTACGCCGGCGTACGGCAGCACCTGATGCCCACGGACCTGTTCGTGCGCCGCGCCCTGCTCTGGCTCAAATGGTCGTCGGCAAAGCGCGTCACGGTCACTTGCTCGCCGAACTTCGGCTACCGCCACTGCCTCAAGGCACTTGGCGACAAGACGCTCGAGAATCACGACCTGTCGTCGGTCCGCCTGATCTTCAACGGGGCCGAGCCAATTTCCGTGGAGCTGGCAGAGGAATTTCTCGACCGCCTCGCACCGTATGGGCTGCGACGCACCTCGATGTTTCCAGTATACGGTCTGGCCGAAGCGTCACTCGCCGTGAGCTTTCCGCCGATCGACACGCTGTACCGCTGCATCACGGTCGATCGACGTTCGCTGGGCGTCGGGTCGCCGGCACGGCATGTCGACGCGACTGATCCTACGGCGCTCAAGCTCATGTGCGAAGGCAAGCCGATTCCATACACCCGCGTAAAGCTCGTGGACGACACCGGCGCAGAAGTCCCCGCGGGCACCGTGGGTCACCTGCTGCTGCAGGGCGACAACGTCACGCGTGGCTACTTCCAGAACCCGGAGGCGAATGCGGCCGCGATCACCGCCGATGGCTGGTTGCGCACGGGCGACCTGGCGCTCGAACACGAGGGCAACCTGTACGTCACGGGCCGTTCCAAGGAAATCATCTTCGTCAACGGCCAGAACTATTATCCGCACGATCTCGAATCCCTCCTGCAGACCGAGCCCGGCCTCGAACTCGGCAAGGTGATCGCTGCCGGCGCACGTGCGGCCGAGTCGCCCACCGACGAGCTGGTGCTGTTCGTGCTGCACCGGAGCGACATGACCGACTTCATCCCGCTCGCGACGAAGGCCATGCACCTGATCAACGAGCATGCGGGCGTCGAAGTTGCGCGCGTGGTGCCGGTGAAGCGCATCCCGAAGACGACGAGCGGCAAGCTGCAACGCAACGCGCTGGCCAAGGCGTATGAGGACGGCGAGTTTGCGGCGGAACTGGCGGAATTCGACCAGGCTTGGGCCGCGCTGCACGGCCACGGTCGCGCTGCCAAGGGCCGGGTCGAGGCTCAGCTCAAGGCGATCGTCGACGATGCCATGCCCGGCAAGCACGTGGACATCGACGACAACCTGTTCGACGTCGGCGCGAGCTCGCTCACGCTGATCCAGATCCACGAAAAGATCGACGAGGCCTACCCGGGCGTGGTCGACCTCACCGAGCTGTTCGATTTCCCGACCATCTCGATGCTGGCGCAGCGCCTGGAGTCGAAGATCGGAAGTTAGAGGAAGGGGAGGAAGGGGAGGAAGGGGAGGAAGGACAGGAAGGGCAGGAAGGGCAGGAAGGGCAGGAAGGACAGGAAGTGGAGGAAGGGGAGGCTTCCTATCCTTCCTATCCCTCCTATCCTTCCGTGCCTTCCGTACCTTCCGGGCCTTCCGGGCCTTCCGGGCCTTCCGCGCCTTCCGCGCCTTCCTACCCTTCCTACCCTTCCTGCCCTTCCTGCCCTTCCTTCAACTTCTTCCACCGCTTGTGCGACCACCACCAGCCCGCCGGGTCGGCATTGATGTCGCGCTCGAGCAGGCGCGCGTACCGTTCAGTGGGTACGCCTGCCGCCGGCTTCTCACCCGCCGCCGTCAATGGCTCGAGTTCGACTGCATACATTCCGCGCGCGCAGCGCCGCATCGAAACGTAGACGATTGGTGCGCGCAGCAGTCGCGCCATCCGCTCCGGCCCCTTGAAGAACGCGGTGTCCTGGTGCAGGAAAGTGGTCCAGTGACGCTCGGGACTGGTGCGCGGGACCTGGTCCGCAACCAGGCCGAGCGCGCGCGCATCGCGGATCGCGCCGAGCTCCTGCCGGATGGACTTCGACGACAGCATTTGCGCGCCGAACTTCGAGCGGATCGCGAGGAAGTACCGGTCAGCCCACGCGCTGCCCATCGGCTTGTAGATGCAGATCAGGCCGGAGCCGAGCTCGAGCGACAGGCGCAGCAGCAACCATTCGAAATTGCACTGGTGGCCGCCGAGCAGCACGAGCTTGACCGGTGAGGCCAGCAGGCCGGTATGGTC
>JAPLSF010000166.1 GCA_026398785.1 Pseudomonadota bacterium
GACCACGGCGCCGAAGTCGCCGTTCCCGCGGCACTCGATGTCCTCGCGTCCACGCCCGACCTGCGACTGATCATCGTCGGTCGCGGCGAAGTCGTGCTGCCATTGCTGGGCGCTGCGCTCGACAACGACCGCTGTCGTTTCGTCGAAGCGACCGAAGTCGTCGCCATGGACGAGCGTCCGCAGGACGCGCTCCGCCGCAAGAAGAACTCATCGATGCGCATCGCGATCAACCTCGTCGAGAACGGCGAGGCGTCGGCGTGCGTGTCTGCAGGCAACACCGGCGCGCTGCTCGCGACCGCGCGCTTCGTGCTCGGCATGGTGCCGGGCATCGACCGTCCGGCGATCGTCTCGGCCGTGCCCTCGGCGGCCGGCTACACCGTGATGCTCGACCTGGGCGCCAACCCCGACTGCAACGATGATCACCTCGTGCAGTTCGCGGTGATGGGCTCGGTGATCGCGTCCGACCTGCACGGCATCGAGCGTCCTCGAGTCGGCCTGCTCAACGTCGGCGAGGAAGACATCAAGGGCACCGAAGAGATCAAGGCGGCACACAAGCGCCTCACTGGCTCTGTCCTCAATTACTGTGGCTTCGTCGAAGGGGACAAAATCTTCTCGGGCGACATCGACGTCGTAGTCACCGACGGCTTCACCGGCAACGTTTCGCTGAAGACGATGGAAGGCCTGGCACGCTTCATCAGTGGCGCGATGAAAGAAGAGTTCACGCGCAACGCAGTGCGCAAGATCGGCGCGCTTGCGGCGGCGCCGACGCTCAATGCGCTGAAGGCGCGGCTCGACCCGCGCGCCTACAACGGCGCGAGCATGGTTGGGTTGAAGGGTGTGGTGATCAAGAGCCACGGCGGCGCCGACCGCGTGTCGTTTGCCAATGCCGTGCGCGTTGCAGTCACGGAAGCACGCAACGGTGTGCCGGACCAGATTGTGGACTTGCTGGCGAGAGTGTCGGCCAAACCAATGAGTGGTGACTGATCGGAACAAGAGCGCGGTGCGCTTCCGATCGCTGGTTACTGTTCGCGCTTGTGCCGGCGCCGCATGCGCGCCATCAGCTGTCCGCGCCGCCTGGCGATCTTCTCCGCGACGTCGGCCGATGCCCTGCGCAGCACCGAGCGCTTCGTCAGCGATTCGCGGTACGCACGGAAATCTTCGTACGCCTCGAGCTCGTGCCGAAGTTCACGGAAGACGAGTTCGATCATTACGGCGTCGTCGAGCATGCCGATGCCGGGGATGTCGTCGGGAATCAGGTCTTCCGGGTCGCACAGGTAGGCAAGCCCCGACAGCACCGGGTTCCGTTCGTCGTCTGCCAGCGGCCAGTCGTCGTCGGTGACCATGGCGATCAGGGTGTCGAGCTGCTCGAGCCGCTCGGTCACGAAGTCGGGCAGGTCCGTGCCCTTCATGGTCTTCACCATGTCGGCCGCCGCGCCGAGGATTTCCTCGTCGTCTGCAATCTGGACCGAATCGCGCACTTTCTTCAATTCCCGGCGAAAATGGCGCAGATCGCGGTCGGACAGCTCGATCGTCAACTTGTAAGGCATGGGTTTCCCTCGCGGCCGCAAGGCTACGGGCGGTGCCGTGTCCGGGTCAATGCGCGCGAGCATCGTGTGGATCGTCGCCATTTCGCTAGAATAGATGCGGACAATGGAGGAAAGGTTGCATGCAAGTTAACCGTGTCGGCCAGTGGTTCGCCGCTGCGCTGGTCGCAGCGTTCGCACCGTTCGTCGCGAATGACGTCCGGGCGGGCGAATTCCTGCTGCCGCTCAATGGCGACAACGTGATCGGCGCGGTCAGCATCGCCATGGCCGAGCACGAGGACACGCTGCTGGACATCGGCCGGCGATACGGCGTCGGTTACGAGGAAATCATCGCCGCAAACCCAGGAATCGACCCTTGGCTGCCCGGCGCGGGCACCGAAGTGGTCATTCCAGGCCGGTTCCTGCTGCCCGATGCCCCGCGCGAGGGGATCGTGGTGAACCTGCCCGAGCACCGCCTCTACTACTATCCGCCCGCCCAGCCTGGCCAGCCGCGCGTCGTTCGCACGTACCCGATCAGCACCGGCAAGATGGACTGGAAGACGCCGCTCGGCGCCACCAGGGTTGCCGCGAAGCAGGAGCGCCCCAACTGGTATCCGCCGAAATCGGTCCGGCTCGAGCACGAGGCGAAGGGTGATCCGTTGCCGCCGTTCATCCCGCCGGGCCCGGACAACCCGCTGGGCGAGTACGCGCTGCGGCTTGGCATCCCTGGCGGTTCGTACCTGATCCACGGCACCAACCGTCCTGCGGGCGTCGGCATGCAGGTCACGCACGGCTGTATCCGCATGTTCCCGGAGGACATCGCCGAGTTCTACACCATGATTCCGGTGAACACGAAGGTGAACCTGATCGACCAGACGACAAAGGTCGGCTGGTCGCGCGGCACGCTGTTCATCGAGCGCCAGGCGCCGCTCGAAGGCACGGACAACCCTTCGCACATGGATCCAGCGGAACTCGATCGCGTAGTGCGGGCCGCCACGGCTGGCGTCGATGTGTCGATCGACTGGGACACGGCACGGCTCGTGTTCCAGCAGGCATCGGGTGTGCCGGTGCGAGTCGGTGAACGCAATTTCTCGCGAGTCCCGGCCACCGTACCATCCGATGCCGTCGCGCGGGATCCACTCACGGAATCACCGCCTGACGCTCTGCTCAGGGAAACAGGGCACTGACGATGGCAGCCGCCAGGGTCGTGTAGTCTCCGTCGAAATGATGGCCGCCTGCCAGAGCGACTTCGTGCACTTCGGGACCAAGCAGTCCCCTGCACGCGGAATCTTCGTCGCCTTTGCCGTAGATGCAGAATACGGAGCCAAGCCGTCCGGTCGCGACTTCCGGCCGGGTCGGCAGTCCGCCCTTCGGCGTACTGATCCAGTGGCTCACGTGAAACTCGAAAAATGCCTCGGAACCCATCGCGATCAAGACCGTAGCCTTGACCAGTGGCGCGGTGTCTGCCGCAAGCCGGTTGACCATGAACGGCAGGGTATCGGCACCCTGTGAGTACCCGATCAGCAGCACATGAGATTTACGCCACGCTTGCGTGTAGTGGCGCATGACCCGGTCGAGATCGCGCGCGGCCTCTGCCGGCGTTCGTGGTTTCCAGAAGTAGTGCAGCGAGTCCCAGCCCACCACGGCAACGCCGTGAGTGTTGAGTTCGCTCGCCACCGCCTTGTCGAGGGCCGACCAGCCGCCGTCGCCTGAGAGCAGGATCGCGAAGGCATCGCCGGCTCTTGACTCGGCCGGCAGTTCGAGCAGGGGCAGATCGGCGACGCTGGCCGTTGCGACAGGCAACGTCGTGGGTCCCGTCGATCGCATGGGCGAGGCCGCCCGTGTGCAGGCCATGCAAGCAGCGCAGCACCACGCGACGGCAAACAGGGCCGCATACCAGAAGTGACGTCTTGGCAACCGCACCCCGGTCCCTACTGCGCCACTGGAATTCCAGCGTGCGAGCCGCCGCGCACCGTGTCCAGCAGCTTGCCTGAGATCAGCGTCGTCACGTCCAGCAGCACTCGTGTCTGCGCCAGACCGCCGGGCGCGGCGAGGTAGCGAGGTCGCCATTCAGGCTGAAACTTTTCCTTGTACTGGCGCAGGCCTTCGAAGTTGTAGAAGTTTTCACCGTAGCGATAGATCAGGCGGCCGATTCTGTGCCACGTCGGCGCCAGCCGATGGGCCTCCAGGCCCGCCAGCGGTGCCATGCCGAGATTGAACCAGTGGTAGCCCTCGTTGCTGCCCCACAGCATCAATTCGGTAAAGAGAAAGTCCATCACGCCTTTCGGTGCTGCGTCCGTGTGCCGCATCAGGTCGACCGACAGCTCCGCGCGCGCAGCGCTTTCCCACAGGTTCGCGAAGGCGACCGGCTGGCCAGCGTGTTCGACCAGGGCCAGCGGGAATCGGCGGAGGTAGGGCTCCGAGAACCGGCCTAGTGAGAATCCTTTTTCCGCTACCGACTTGCTCTGTTTCCACTCGTCGGAGATCTGCCGCAGACGCGGCATCAGGTCGACGGCTTCGCCCGGCCGGACAATCCGGAAAGTGAGGCCTTCGCGCCGTGACTTGTGGTTCGACTGCCGCAGGGAAGCCCGTGCGCTGCCGTCGAGTGAGAAATCGTCGAGCCTGACGCGGGCCTCCTCGCCGAGCTTGCTCAGCGCGAGCCCTGCATCGACGTAGAGCGGCAGGTTTTCCCCGGCAACCTCGTAAAACACGCTGAACGCGCCGGCGCGATCGGCGAGATCGCGGAAGCGCCAGACCAGTTCGGCTTGTTCCGCTGCGGGTCCGACCGGATCCCCCATGGCGACCCAGCTGCGGCGGGCGATGCCGTACATCACGAACGACTTGCCGCTGGCGCTGAAAAGCAGCGACTTGTCCCCGAGCAGTGCCAGGTTGGCGGACGTATCCGTCGAGCCGTGGATGATCGGCGCTGCGCGCTCGAGGTCCGCGTCGGTTGGCAGAGTCGGTGCAGGACGGGCAGGCGCCAGGAGCCGCAACGCCGCGAAGCTCCCGAAGAGCAGCACGGTAAGCATGCTCGCGCGCAGCATGCGGGGAGCGTGACCGTCGAGAGCGAACTGCCACCACAATTCGCTCGCATAGGGCACATGACGATAGGCGAGCAAGCCGATCCAGATCGACGCGCCGACAGCGATGGCTGAACTCGCGAGCCATGCCGGCGACAGGAATTCCACGACGAGCGAGGACTTACGGTAGAACTGCGCCCGCGTCAGATACAGGGCCAGTGCGACCAGACCGAGCAGCAGCGCTTCTTCGTAGTCCAGTCCCTTCAACAGCGACGCGAGGGCACCTGCGCCAAGCAGCGCCATGGCCACCTGCCAGGCGCCGTCGAGTCGCCGCGCGAGTCCGTGCGCGAGGATCAGCAACAGCACGCCCACTGCGGAGCCCGCGAGATGCGATGCTTCCAGCACCGCCAACGGAATGAACCGATCGAGTACCGCCAGCCTCGTGGCCGCTGCTGGTGTCGCACCTGAAAGCAGCAGCACAAATCCGGCGCCGAACACCAGCAGGGCGATCGCCTGCGGCACGACGAAGTCGAGCGAGCGCTGAGTCCAGGTCCAGGCGCTCGACAGACGGTGGCGTTGCCGTTGCACCTCGCGCAGCGACATCAATGCAACTGCGACGACAAACGGCAGCGCGTAGTAGACGAGCCGGTAGGCGAGCAGGGCACCCAGCGTCTGGGTCGGGGCGACGCCGGGCAGCAGCAGAACCAGGATCGACTCGAAGACGCCGAGTCCTCCCGGCACCAGGCTCAGCACGCTCACCGCGAGAGCGACCATGTACAGGCCCAGGAATGCCACGAAGGAAACGTTGGCTGACTCCGGCAGCAGTACGTACAGGGTGCCGCAAGCAAGGGCCAGGTCCACGACGGCGAGAGCGACCTGACCCGTGGCGATGCCTGCCGACGGCAGCCTGATGGCGTAACCGCGCCACTCGAACGGGGTGCGTCGCACTGAGCACGCTGCCAGGTAACCGCCGACCGTCACCAGCGCGACGATACCCAGCAGACGTGAGACTACTGCCGTGGCATGCAGCAGGGACGACGCCTCGCCCGCGTCAACGATCAGCGACAGGCCCGCCAGGGTGCAGGCACCGAGTGCAAACGTGGCCGTGCAGAACGCGACGACGCGCGCGATCTCAGCTGCACCCAGGCCCAGCGACGAATACATCCGGTAGCGGATCGCGCCGCCGGAGAGCGTGGCGACGCCGACGTTGTGGCCGACCGCGTTGGCAATGAAGGACGAGAGCGCCACGGTGCGCAGCGGCAATTCGCGGGTGACGTATGAGAGCGCGAGCAGTTCGCAACCGACCAGTGCCGTATAGCTGCCGCCTGCGAGTGCGATCGCGGCCAGCAGACGCCAGGGCTCGATGGCGGAAAACTCCGCCAGGATTCCACGCAGTTGAAATTCACCGCCCAATCGGTGCAATGCGACGATGGCCAGTCCGAACATGATGATCGGAACCAGCGCCGGCAGATAGCGTCGGAGGGACGAAGACCGATCCACGCCTGCCATTCTACCCCGTCGGATGCAGCGCCTCAGCGGACCACCGGACGTGATGGTCGGCGATCAGGGTACGCACGGTCGTACGCGGTGTTGTCGAGGCAGCGACGGCACAAAAGAAAACGCCGCGGAGGTCCGCGGCGTCTTCGTATCGCTGGAGCGATGGAGTCAGTCGATTACTTGCCCATCGACTTCTTGAACGCGCGATCGATCTTCTCGTTGGTCGCGTCGCAGCAGGACTGCGAAGCCTGCGCGGCCTGCAGGGCCTGGTTGGCCGTGCTCTGCGCGCTGCTCGCGTTGCTGGCGGCGCTGGAAGCGGAAGCGGCAGCTGCATCGGCAGATGACTTGGCAGCGGCGGCGTCTGCAGCGGCGGCCTTGATGGCCGCATCGGCGCTGGCCACATGCGCGTCAAATGTCGACTGGCTGACGCAGCCCGTGGCCGCAGCGAGCACAACGGCGGCGGTGGCGGCGGTCAGGATCTTGGCGATAGGGGTCTTCATTGGTGATCTTCCTCGGTTTTTGAATCAGGCAAGCCAGTTGTGACGGCCGCAGCCCGTCAACACGTTGCCATGTGCGAAGCGCAGCCGAACAGCGAGAGACTACCCCATTCGAAAACTACGATAAAGATTATGTGCAGTGCGTCGCATGCGAAGGGTTCGCATTCGATGACAGGGCGAGCAGCCACCAGGCGCGAGCGCTCGCTGACAAGCGTCGCGGTTGACACTGGATTTCCCGGCATTCGCTGCGATGTGCGGGCCGCCGGAGTTCGCGCAATAGGGTGGTATGGCCACCTCGCCTGGGGTGTCGGTCTTTGCCCGATAAACTTTTTCCTCCCACTTGCCAACAGGCAGGTAGAGCTGTATATATAAACAGTAACTGTATGGGTATACAGGGAGGGACGATCGATGGAAGACCTAACGCCGCGCCAACGCCAGGTGCTTATGTTCATCCAGGACAGCCTGGCCGAGCAGGGCCTGCCCCCTACGCGTGCCGAAATCGCCGCAGCCCTGGGCTTCAAGTCCGCGAACGCGGCCGAAGAACATCTGCGCGCCCTGCAGCGCAAAGGCGTCATCGAACTGCGTCCCGGGGCTTCCCGCGGCATTCAGCTCAAGGATTCCCTGCGTGACCAGATCGGCCTGCCGTTGATCGGTCGGGTCGCCGCCGGCCGGCCCATCCTGGCCGAGGAGAATATCGAAGCGCGCTACCAGATCGACCCGGCGCTCTTCCAGCCGCGGCCGCATTACCTGCTCAAGGTCAAAGGCATGAGCATGCGCAACGTCGGCATCCTCGACGGCGATCTCGTCGCGGTCCACCGCACACCTGAAGTCCGCAACCGCCAGATCGTCGTTGCGCGCCTCGAGAACGAAGTTACCGTGAAACGCTATCGGCAGGACGGCTCGATCGCCTGGCTGCTGCCCGAGAACGAAGACTTCGAACCCCTGCGTATCGACCTGCGCGAGCAGTCGCTCACCATCGAGGGTCTCGTCGTCGGCGTGGTACGGCAGGACACGCATCGGTTGTCCTGATGCTTCCCTGACATTTTTCCTGACCAGTGATCCCACCAGAGACCATGAGTGTTTCCGTCGAACAACTGCTGCAACAGAATTCCGCGCGTCTCTGGCGTGCGCGGGAAACGGGCAGTAGCGCGGCTGCGGCCGTGCCGGCGGGACTGCCCACGGGCTACGCCGCGCTCGACCGCTGTCTTCCGGGCGCGGGCTGGCCGCGGCAGGGGCTCATTGAAATCCTTTCCGATCAGCGGGGCATCGGCGAGCTCCGGTTGCTGCTCCCCGCGCTCGCTGCGCTTTGCAGGGACGAAGGCGCGGCCGACGACGTTTATCCGCCACCGCATGACCTGGGCAGCGGGGGTTGGATCGCCTGGGTCTCGCCGCCGTATCGTCCGTATGCGCCGTCGCTTGCAGCGTGGGGCATCGATGTCGGACGCATGCTCGTCGTCAATGGCGCGGGCGCCACCGAGTGGGCGATGGACCAGGCGCTGCGCTCGGAGTCTTGCAGCGCCGTGCTCGGCTGGGCCAATCCCCGCGATCCGCACGCCTTGCGACGGTTGCAACTGGCGGCAGAGGCGTCGCGCAGCCTTGCGGTGCTGTATCGCCCGCTGCAGGCGGGGCTCACGCCTTCGCCCGCCGTGTTGCGGCTTGCGCTGCTCGGGGGCGGCACCGAAGGCCTGCAGGTGCGCATCGTCAAAAGCCGCGGAGGCCGTCCTGCCACGGTGAACCTGGGGCACTGAGATGGCCCCGCTCGCCAGGTCCCCGTCTCCCCACCGTGTGCGGGTCACGCCGGCATTCCGTCCGTCCTCGCTTGCCGTTCCGGGCCGCACACCGCTCGCGCAATCGCGCCCGAGTGAACTCTGGCTCGCCATTCACCTGCCGTCATTGCTGCTCGATTCGCTGCGCGACGTGGCGCTTGCCCTGCCGGGCCGTCCGCCTGTCGCCATCGTCGATCTCGAGCGCAACGGCAAGGTCGTGCGCGCCTGCGAAGAAGCGGCGCACGCCGCAGGCGTGCGCGAGGGAATGTCGATCAACGCCGCGCTCGCACTCGTGCCGGGCCTGCATGCGCTGGCACGCGATGCGCGGCGCGAGCGCCAGTTGCTCGAAGCGGTGGCACAGCGCGGAGTGCGCTTCACACCGCGGGTCAGCATCGAGCAGCCCGACGGTGTGCTGCTCGAAGTGCGTGGCAGTCTGCGGCTGTTCGGCGGCGCCAGGCAACTGTGCCTGCGATTGCAGCAGGAGCTCACCGCTGCCACGGGCGCAACGGTGCGCTTTGCAATCACGCCGACGCCGCTGGCATCGCTGTGGTTCGCGCGTACGGGTCTGCTCGGCGCGCGACCCGTGTTCGTGCGCAACCGCGACGAACTGGCTGCGCGGCTTGCGCTGCTGCCGCTCGATTGCACCCGCTGGCCCGCCCGCAGCATCGAAACGCTCGGCACCATGGGCGTGCGCACCGTGGGCGACTGCCTGCGCCTGCCGCGCGCTGGCTTCGCGCGCCGCTTCGGCCATGAGCTGCTTGCCACGCTCGACCGCGCCACGGGTCGCGTGCAGGAGCCGCGTGCGGCGTATGCCGCGCGCGAACGCTTTGCCGCGCGGCGCGACCTCGAACCCGAAATCGCCGATACCGCCCGACTCGGCCTGGCGCTCGCCCCCCTGCTCGAAGAACTGTGCCAGTTCCTGCGCGAGCGCGGCCGTGGCGTGCAGGCAATCGAAGTGCAGCTGCGTCACCGCGATGCGCCGCTCACACGAGCGCGACTGCGTTTCGTGCAGCCGGTCGGTGCGCAGCCGCGGCACATGGCGGAGCTGCTGAGCGAGCGTCTTGCGCCGCTCGTGCTGCCGCAACCCGTGCGCAACGTGCGCCTGCTGAGCGGCCCGCTCATCGACCTGCAGGCCGATGCGACCGAGTTGTTTGCGCACGACCGGCGCGAATCCGGCGAGAACCTGCCGCAGCTCGTCGAGCGGCTGCGTGCGCGGCTCGGCAACGGAGCCGTGCACGCACTCGCCTGCGTGCCAGAGCATCGACCCGAGGCGGCGTGGCGCGCCGTCGAGCCGACGGCGACGAAACCCAGGGCGCGGCAGCAAGCGTCGTCGCGCAGCGCTGCACCAAACGCGAGTTCGCCTGCCGTGCCTCTCCCCTGGCGAGGGGAGAGATCGGCCGCAAGGCCGGGTGAGGGCCGGCCGCTCTGGCTGCTCGACCGGCCCGAGCCTTGCGACGTCGACCGGCTCGTCCTCGAAGAAGGCCCCGAGTGCATCGAATCCGGCTGGTGGGACGGTCACGACGTCGCGCGTGATTACTACATTGCGCGCAATGCGCAGGGCGCCCGGTTGTGGGTGTTCCGCAAGCGCCGCGAGACGACCGCAGGCGCGCGCTGGTTCCTGCACGGCTGGTTCGCGTGACTCGTCGCTCCGCCACCTGCCGCGTGCCGCACTGAACGGGGCTCAACGCGACTGCCGTGTACGCCGAACTGCATTGCCTCTCCAACTTCAGTTTCCTGCGCGGCGCTTCGCGCCCGGAGGAACTGGTCGAACGCGCTGCGAAGCTTGGGTATGCCGCGCTCGCGATCACCGACGAGTGCTCGGTGGCCGGCGTCGTGCGGGCGCACGTCGCTGCCCGCGAGCACGGCCTCAAGCTCATCGTCGGTGCGGAGTTTCGTCTCGAGGACGGCTTGCGCTGCGTGCTGCTCGCGCCGGACCGCGCTGGGTACAGTCGTCTCTGCCGGTTGATCACTCGCGGTCGACGCTCCGCCGCCAAAGGGGAGTACCGGCTGCGCCGAGACGATTTCGCTGCAATCGCACTTCGACTAACCCCTAACCCCTATCCCCTATCCCCTTTGCTGTGCCTGTGGCTGCCCGCAATGCAACCCGACACCGACGCAGCGCGCTGGCTCGCCGGGCTCTTTCCCGGCCAGCTCTGGATCGCGGTCGAACTGCTGACGACGGGCCGCGATCGCAGACGACTCGAGCAGTTGCAGGACCTCGGTCGCGAACTCGGACTGCCGCTCGTCGCGGCCGGGGACGTGCACATGCACGCGCGCGGGCGCCGCGCGCTGCAGGACGTCCTCACCGCGACGCGCATCGGCACCACGGTCGAGCAGGCAGGGCTCGCGTTGTTTCCCAACGGCGAGCGTCACCTGCGTCCGATCCAGCGCATCGCCGAGCTGCATCCGCCCGAGCTGCTCGCCGCTGCGGTGGAGATCGCCTCGCGCTGCACGTTCTCGCTCGACGAGCTGCGTTACGAGTATCCGCGCGAGATCGTGCCGGAAGGTTACACGCCGACCGCGTGGTTGCGGCGCCTCACGGAGGAGGGCGCAAGTCACCGCTGGCCGCAAGGCGTGCCTGCCCCGACACGACAGGCGATCGAGCACGAGCTCACGTTGATCGCCGAACTCGAGTACGAGCCATACTTCCTCACCGTGCACGACATCGTGCGGTTCGCGCGCTCGCGGCACATTCTCTGCCAGGGTCGCGGCTCGGCCGCCAACTCGGCGGTGTGCTTCTGTCTCGGCATCACCGAAGTCGATCCCGCACGCATGTCGCTGCTGTTCGAGCGCTTCATCTCCAGGGAGCGCAATGAACCGCCGGACATCGACGTCGACTTCGAGCACGAGCGCCGTGAAGAGGTCATCCAGTATATCTACGCGAAGTACGGCCGCGAGCGGGCTGCGCTGACTGCGACGGTCATCAGCTACCGGCCGCGCAGCGCGCTGCGCGACGTGGCGAAGGCGATGGGACTCGACCCGCTGCAGGTCGCCGCCCTCGCGCGCTCGATGCAGTGGTGGGACGGTGCGCGCATCGACGCGACACGGGTTCGTGAAGCGGGCCTGGATCCCGACAGTCCCGTGCTCTCAAGGGTATTGACCCTCGCACGGACCGTGCTCGGGTTTCCGCGCCACCTTTCGCAGCACGTCGGTGGGTTCGTCATCGCGCGCGACCTGCTCGAAGAACTCGTTCCCATCGAGAACGCCTCGATGCCCGACCGCACCGTGATCCAGTGGGACAAGGACGACCTCGACGCGCTCGGCCTGCTCAAGGTCGACGTACTCGGTCTCGGCATGCTCGCCGCGATCCGCCGCGCGTTCGACCTGGTGCACGGCTGCCGCGGCCAGCGCTGGACACTTGCGACCGTGCCGGCCGAAGACCCGGCGGTCTACGACATGCTCGGCCACGCCGACACCGTGGGCGTGTTCCAGATCGAGTCGCGCGCGCAGATGGCGATGCTGCCGCGACTGCGGCCCCGTTCGTACTACGACCTCGTCATCGAAGTCGCGATCATCCGGCCGGGTCCCATCCAGGGCGACATGGTGCATCCCTACCTGCGCCGGCGCGCGGGCGAGGAGGCGGTCACGTATCCCAGCGCAGAGGTGGAAGGCGTGCTGCAGCGCACGCTCGGCGTGCCGATCTTCCAGGAGCAGGTGATGCAACTCGCGATCGTCGCCGCGGGATTCACGCCGGGCGAAGCGGACCAGTTGCGGCGCGCGATGGCGGCGTGGAAGCGCAAGGGCGGGCTGGGCCACTTCGAGGAACGGCTGATCCACGGCATGCGCGATCGCGGTTACTCCGAGGAGTTCGCGCGGCGCATCTTCCAGCAGATCCTCGGTTTCGGCGAATACGGTTTCCCCGAATCGCACGCGGCCAGCTTCGCCCTGCTCGTGTACGTCTCGGCGTGGCTGAAGCGGCACGAGCCCGCGGCCTTTGCGGCCGCGCTCATCAACAGCCAGCCCATGGGCTTTTATGCGCCGTCACAGATCGTGCAGGACGCACGACGTCACGGCGTCGAGGTGCACCCGATCGACGTTCGCACGAGCGATTGGGACTGCACCCTGGAGCACCACGCCGACGATTCACCCGATCCCGCGTTGCGACTCGGCCTGCGACTGGTGCAGGGGCTGGCGCAGGAGGCGGCACAGCGACTGGTCGATGCCCGCGCGCGCAGGCAGGGCCTCGCGTTCGAGAGCGCACAGCAACTGGCGGAGCAGGCCGGCCTCGACCGTCGTTCGATGGGGTGCCTCGCGGCGGCGGGCGCGCTGGCGGGTCTCGGCGGGCATCGTTACCGCGCGGCCTGGCAAGTTGCCGGACTCGAGGGCTCGCTGCCCATCCTGCCCGAGGTGCGCATCGCCGAAGGCATTCCGCTGTTGCGTGCGCCACGCGAAGGCGAGGACATCGTGGCCGACTACGCGCACACCGGCCTTACGTTGCGACGCCACCCGATCGCGGTGCTGCGCGATCAGCTCGGTGCCCGCGGTTTCGTCGATTCGGCGCAGCTGCGCTCGTTGACGAACGGCTCGAACGTGCGCACCGCAGGCCTGGTCATCACGCGGCAGCGACCGGGCAGCGCCGCCGGCGTCACGTTCGTGACGCTCGAAGACGAGCATGGCTCGATCAACCTGATCGTCTGGCGCGCCGTGGCTGAGCGCCAGCGCCAGGCGCTGATCGGGTCACGCCTGCTGGGCGTGGCCGGCAAGCTGCAGCTGGAAGGGGAAGTGATGCACGTGATCGCGCATCGGCTCGTCGACCTGAGCCGCTGGCTCGGCCGGTTACGCTCGGCGTCGCGCGATTTTCACTGACCCTTGCGCGGCCGCGGGCGATCGCCCACGTCGTAGTCGTCGAAGTCGCTCAGCAACTCCGACGTGCGCTTCTGTTCCTTCATGCGTTCGAGTTTGCGCCACGCGGGCTCCGCGCCTTTCGGCGCGCCGCGTTTGCGCTTGTCGAGGTCTTGGATGAGGCGATCGACATCGAGGGCTTCATCACCCCCGACGGCTTCCTCGGTGTCTTCATCCTCGAACTCGTCCGCTGATTCCGGCTTCTCGTGCATCGAAAAACCCAGTGGGCAAGGTGCGCGTTTTTATACTTCGGTCGCGGCGAGTCGCGCAAGGCGGTATTTCACGATCAGCAACCGAATACATCAATGCAATAAGCTCGCCATGCGGCGCCGGTATTGCGTGACAAGCGGATCCTGCTCGCCCAGCACCTCGAACACCTGCGTCAGGGCCCGCCGCCCGGCGTCGTCACCGAACTTCCTGTCGCGTCGCATCAATTCCAGCCACTCGGCCAGGGCCGTCCCGTAATCGCCTGCCAGCGCATGGTGGGCCGCCAGTGCGTGCCGTGCCGCCGCGTCGGCCGGGTTCGCTGCCAGGGCCGCACGCAGCGACATGACGTCCGGCTGGGCATTGGCGGTCTGGACGAACGCGAGCCGCGCCCTGAGTGCCCCCAGTTGCGGGTGGTCGGCCTGAGTGGCCGCCAGTGCCTCGATCGCCGCGGCCGCGCCCTCGGCCGCCCTCTGCTCCAGCAGTCGCGCGGCGAGGTCCTCGGGCCGGCCAGACGCTGTGGTCGCAGCGTCCGACCCGACGACTGCGCCCGCTGGGGTCACGTGCCGGTCGAGCAGGGCCTTGATGGCCGGTTCGGCCTGCAGCCCCACGAACTGGTCGACCACCTCGCCCTGGTGGATGAGCAAGACCGTCGGGATGCTCCGTATCTGGAAATGAGATGCCAGTTGTGGCTGCTCTTCGGTATTGACCTTGGCAAGGATGAAGCGGCCCGCGTAATCGTCCGCAATCCGGTCGAGCAAAGGCATGAGCGTGCGGCAAGGACCGCACCAGGGGGCCCAGAAATCCACGAGAACGGGTTTCGTATTCGAGGCCTCCACGACGTCGGTCATGAAGTTTTCGACGGTGGCGACGATTTTCTGCGCGGCTTCAGGCATCGGGTGCATCCGGATTCGTTGAACGGGAAGTCTTCGCGCGCCGCGGGGCCGATGCAAGCTCGTTTGCGGTTGATCCGTCACAGTTAGTGCCTGATGCGCCGGGCGGCTATACTCGCGCGCCCTTTTTCCCACCAACAGCCTGGCCAGGAGCCTCAGATGTCGATGATCCGTATCCCCCAGCTTTGCCTTGCCCTCGCACTCTGCGGCGGCGCCACGCCCGCCCTGGCCGACTGGACCGGCAAGGGTAACGTCGGCGCGTCGTTCGCGACCGGCAACAGCGAGAACCAGGCGGCCAGCGCCGCGCTCGAACTGAAGAACACGGTCGACAAGTGGCAGCACACGTTCGGCTTCGCCGGTAACTACGGCAGCGAAAGCGGCACCACCACTGCCCAGCGCTGGGAAGTCCGCGGCCAGACGCAATACGCCCTCACCGAGCGTGCGTACGCCTTCGGCGCCGGCCGCTACGACGATGACCGGTTCAGCCAATACAACTACCAGGCCTCGCTGGCCGGCGGTCTCGGTTACAGGATCATCGACAGCGAGCGAACCAAGCTGTGGGTGCAGGGCGGCCCGGGCTACCGCTACGCCGAAATCCTGTCGACGGGCGAGTCCGAAGACGGCATCATTTTCCGTGGCGACCTGGGCTTCGACCACCAGCTCACCGAAACGACCAAGATCGTCGACCGGCTCCTCGTGGAAGCCGGTTCGGACAACACCTACGTGCAGAACGACCTTGGCCTCGAGGTCACGATCTCGGGTGCGCTTGGACTGCGCGTGGGTTACCAGGTGCGTCACAACACCGACGTCCTGCCGGGTGTTGAAAAGACCGACACGCTGACCACCGTCGGCCTGCTCTACGAGACGAAGTAACCGTTCCTTAACGCAGTGCAACAGGTCCCGCGGCGGGCGAACCCCCGCGGGACGACTGCGTTTTTGGATAGAATCGGGGATCATTCCTGCAGGCGAATCCCCCATGTCTGGTTCGACTCGCGAGGCGCCCTCGTCGCGCTTCCTGTTTCCCGACGTCCAGGACTTCCTGACCCCGGTCGGTCAGGCGATCAACGACGATTTCCTGGGTGACGAAGAAGCGCTGATCCGCTCGCTGGCGGACATGGCTCGACTGGGTCCCGCGCAGCACGACGAAGTGCAGGCCACGGCACGCAAGCTCGTCGAGGCGGTGCGCAGGGCGCCCGCCGCTAAGACCGGCCTCGACGCGTTTCTCCGGCAGTACGACCTGTCGTCGCAGGAAGGCGTCATCCTCATGTGCCTCGCCGAGGCGCTGCTGCGGATTCCGGATGACGAGACAGCCGATCGCCTGATCGCCGACAAGTTGCGCGCCGGTGACTGGGCCAGCCACCTGGGCGACAGCCAATCCCTGTTCGTCAATGCCTCGACCTGGGGGCTGATGCTCACCGGCCGCATCGTGCGGCTCGACCCGAACGACGTCGCCGCGCCGGAAGGCGTGATGAGCCGCGTCGTCGGCCGCATGGGCGAACCCGTCGTGCGCACGGCGATGCGCCAGGCCATGCGCATCATGGGCCATCAGTTCGTAATGGGCCGCACGATGAAGGAGGCGCTCGACAATTCGTTGAGCGGCGCCAACCGGCGGTACCGCTACACGTTCGACATGCTCGGCGAGGCGGCGCTGACCACGGCCGACGCCACCCGGTACTTCGACGCCTACCGCACGGCCATCGGCGCGCTCTCCGCGCGGGTCAATGAATACCCGGACTTCGAATCGCGCCCGAGCATCTCGGTGAAGCTCTCGGCGATGCATCCGCGCTTCGAGCGTTCGCACCGGCAACGCGTCCATCGCGAACTCACGCCGCGGCTGGTGGAACTGTGCCGCCTGGCTCGCGCTGCGGGTATCGCGCTGACGCTAGATACGGAAGAGTCCGAGCGGCTCGAATTGACGATGGAATTGCTGGCAGCCGTCTGCCGTGATCCGTCGCTCGCCGGCTGGAACGGGTTTGGCATCGCCGTGCAGACCTATCAGAAGCGCGCGCTGCCGATGCTGAAGTACATCGTCGGCCTCGCGCAGGAGACGAACCGCATCCTGCACGTGCGCCTGGTGAAGGGCGCCTACTGGGACGCCGAGATCAAGCGTGGCCAGGAGCGTGGCCTGCCGGGTTACCCGTTGTACACGCGCAAGCCCAACACGGACGTCTCGTACCTCGCTTGCGCACGTTACGCGTTCGAACAGGGCAAGGGCGTGCTCTACCCGCAGTTCGCCACGCACAACGCGCACACGGTTGCTGCTGTTGCCAGCATGGCCAGGAAAGCCGGGTTCGAGTTCGAGTTCCAGCGCCTGCACGGCATGGGTGAAGAGCTCTATACGCACGTGACGGACCCGAGCGGCCTCGGCATTCCGTGCCGCGTGTACGCCCCGGTCGGCGAGCACGAAGACCTGCTGCCGTACCTCGTGCGCCGCCTGCTCGAGAACGGTTCGAACACGTCTTTCGTCAACCGCATCGTCAACGAGAACGAGCCGATCGACGCGATCATCGCGGACCCGGTGCGCACCGTCGACGGCTTCGACCAGGTCGCACATCCGCGCATCCCGCAGCCGCTCGACATCTACCAACCGGAACGCGCGAACTCGCTGGGCGTGCACCTCGCGAACGGCGCGGTGTGCAAGGCGATGGCGGACCGCATGGAGCGCGTGTCGCGCCGTGCGTGGGTGGCAGTACCCCTGGTGGGCGGTGAGGAGAAGAGCGGGGCGGCCGACACCATCCGCAATCCTGCCAATCATGCCGATGTCGTCGGCAGCGTGGCGAATGCGACGGCGGAGCACGTGCGCACGGCGATCGACATCGCGGTGCAGGCGCAGCCGGCCTGGGACGCCACGCCCGCAGGCGTGCGCGGCGACGCACTCGACAAGGCGGCTGACCTCTTCGAAGAGAGCACGGCTGAACTGGTCGCGATGTGCGTGCGGGAGGCGGGCAAGTCGGTGCCGGACGGCATCGCCGAAGTGCGCGAAGCCGTCGACTTCCTGCGTTACTACGCGGCCCGTGCCCGGCACGAGTTTGCAGGCCCGCAACGTCTGCCGGGACCGACTGGCGAGAGCAACGAGCTCAGCCTGCACGGACGCGGCGTGTTCACCTGCATCAGTCCCTGGAATTTCCCGCTCGCAATCTTCGCCGGGCAGGTCGCCGCTGCATTGGCCGCAGGCAACGCCGTGCTGGCGAAGCCGGCTGAGCAGACGCCGCTCGTGGCGGCGCACGCCGTGCGTCTCATGCTGCAGGCGGGCGTGCCAGCCGACGTGCTGCATTTCCTGCCGGGCGATGGTGCCAGCGTGGGTGCCGCTGCGGTGGCCGATGCGCGCATTGCGGGCGTCGCATTCACCGGCTCCACCGATACTGCACGGATCATCAATCGCACGCTCGCCGCTCGTACCGGGCCGATCGGCACGCTGATCGCCGAGACCGGCGGGCAGAACGCGATGATCGTCGACAGCTCGGCGCTGCCGGAACAAGTCGTCATCGATGCAGTCCAGTCGGCGTTCAACAGCGCAGGACAGCGCTGCTCGGCGTTGCGCGTGCTGTGCGTGCAGGAAGACATCGCACCGAAGGTGAAGCGGCTGCTGGCCGGCTACATGGAAGAGCTGGTAGTCGGCGATCCCGCGTACCTCGAAACCGACGTCGGTCCCGTCATCGACGAAGCGGCGCGCGCCATGCTCGAAGGGCACGCGC
>JAPLSF010000036.1 GCA_026398785.1 Pseudomonadota bacterium
GCGGCCGACCAGCGGACTGCGCTCCCACAGGTTCATGACCTGCAGGAATGCCTTGTCGTACGTCGAGCGCTCCTCGAGCGGCTTGTCCTGGGTATTGAGCGCGATCGTGAGGCGCGCAATTTCGCGGCCGTAGTATTCGAGCGTTGCGCGTGACAGCACGTCACGCAGCTTGATGAACCCGTTCTCGCGGAAGGACGCAACCTGGTCCGCCGTCAACGGGTAGTGACTATCGATGTCGATGGTCATCGCAGTGGGTCTCGATCAGGGGGCCAGTGGGAGGAACACGGCGGAATATGGTGGCAGGCCGACCTGAGCGCCCTGCACTCTCGCCGACTGCAGCGCCAGGATTGCTTCGTGCGCGCCCTGTGGCGCGGGCACCTGCTGTGCAACCGCACCAAGATTGAAGGCCAGCCACAAGACGTCGTCCTGGTGCCGGCGCCGCACGATCAACAGCGAGTCGTCGGCCTGCTCGACGTCGAAGCTGCCAAGCCGCAGCGCTGCATGCTGTCTGCGCAATGCAAGCAGCGTGCGCGTGAACGCAAGGGTGGATGACGGATCTCGTTCCTGCATGTCTACCGCAAGCACCCGATGCGCGGCGTCGAGAGGCAACCAGGGTGTGCCGCGCGTAAATCCGGCATGTGGCGCCGCGGCTTCCCAGGGCATCGGCGTGCGGCATCCATCACGGCCCTTGTTCAGGGGCCAGTGCGCCTTGCCGAAGGGATCCTGCAGGTCTTCGAACGCGATCTCGCTCTGCGGCAGGCCGAGTTCCTCGCCCTGGTAAAGAAAAATCGTACCGCGCAGCGCGGCGAGCAGAGCGAGGTGCAGGTGCGGCGTTGCGCCGGGTTCCGCTTGATCGGTGACGGTGGCCAGCGTCTCGGTGCCGCCGAACGCGAACGAACCACCGCCTCCTGCGCCCCAGCGCGATGCCACCCGTGGCACGTCGTGATTCGACGTTGCCCACGAGGGCCAGGCTCGCACGCCACCCGTCGATTCCAGTTTCCAGGGTGCAAGGCACGCCGCGACGTACGCAGGATCGTGCCGGTCGCCGAGCAACGCGAACGAGTATGCCGAGTGCAACCGGCTCGGGCCGTGCGTGTACTCGATCATGCGAGGCAGGCTTCCTGGGCCACCGATTTCGCCGACCGCCATGCGACCCGGATTGCGATCGAGCAGCGCACGCAGTCGCTCCAGGAACGGCAGCGTCTCCGGCTGGTTCGCGTTGTGCTGATGACGCTGCATCAGCACCGGCGAGTCGCCGGCTTCCCCCGGTGGCTGTGCGGGGTTGTCGCGGAGTGCGAGGTCATGGAAGTACAGGTTGGCGGTGTCGAGACGAAAGCCGTCCACACCACGGTCGAGCCAGAAGCGCGCGACGTCGAGGATCGCGTCCTGCACGGCCGCGCAATGAAAATTCAGGTCCGGCATCTGCGGCAGGAAGTTGTGCAGATGGTACTGGCGACGGCGCGGTTCCCAGCGCCACGCGGAGCCCCCCATCCAGCTCTGCCAGTTGTTGGGGGGCGTGCCGTCCGGCTTCGCATTTGCCCATACGTACCAATCCGCGCGCGGGTTGTCCCGACTCGCGCGGCTCTCGCGGAACCATGGATGTTCCTCGGCCGAGTGCGACCACACCTGGTCGATGATCACTTTCAGGCCGAGCGCGTGCGCCTTCGCAATGACTGCGTCGAATTGCGCGAGGGTGCCAAAGACTGGATCGACGCCAAGGTGATCGTTGACGTCGTAACCAAAGTCGCGCATCGGCGATGGAAAGAACGGCGACAGCCAGATGCCATCGACACCAAGGCTGGCAACGTAGTCGAGACGCAGGAGTACGCCCGCGAGGTCGCCGACCCCATCGTCATTGCTGTCCTGGAAGCTGCGCGGATAGATCTGGTAGAGGGCGGCGCCGCGCCACCAGTCGGCGTGCTGCATGACCGGGTTCTGCGTGAGTGCTCCGGAATCAGTATCGGCGGAGCACCCACGCCGATGTTCGCCTGCAATCACCGGAATAGACTGTTTTCTGACATCTGACTTATCCAATCGAATCTCTACATGTCGTATTCGCACCTGGCGGCCGTCAGCGCAGCCTTCAAGGCGTGCGGGTCATTCGCCGGACCGGAACTGTCCCGCGTCATACGGGGGGACGGCACCGGGCCGTGAGGCAACGTAGGCCGCGAGATGCGCCGCGCGCTCCATCGCCAGTGACGCGGGGCGTCCGCACAGCAACTCGGACAGCAGCATGGCGAGGAACGCATCCCCGGCGCCGATCGTGTCGACCACCGCGGTGGCGAAGGCGGCCTGCCGAGTCCACCGGCCTTCGTGCCACAGCACCGCGCCTTCCGGCCCGCGCGTGATGCACAGCGTGGTCGTGCCGAATTCCAGCGCGAGGAACTCCTGCAGCTGCCCAGGCTCGGGCTCGATGCCGAACCAGCGTGCGAAGGCGACGAGCTCATGCTCGTTCAGTTTGACGAAGTCCGCACGCTCGAGCGAACGCATCGCAACGTCCCGATCCGCGTGCGGCGCGCGCAGGTTCACATCGAGCACGCGCCATTCGGCGGCACCAAGGATTTCATCGATTGCACTGCGGCTGGCCGGTGCGCGTTGCGCCAGCGTCCCGAAGACGACGGCACGCGATCTGCGCGCTGCGTCGAGCACACCGTCGCCGGCCTCGATGCGGTCCCACGCGGCGGGTTCAAGGAACGCATAGGACGCCGAGCCCGTCGCATCGAGCACGGCGCGCGCTTCACCCGTGGGCAACCGAGCGTCGGTCTGCACGTGGCTCGTGTCGAGATGCAACTCATGCATGCGCTCAAGCGCCAGGTGGCCGCGCCAATCGATGCCGACCCGGCTCACCAATGCAGCAGGCGTGCCGAGACGGACGAGATGCGCAGCGACGTTGAGGGGTGCGCCGCCCAGGAACTCACCCGTGGGCAGCACGTCCCACAGCGTTTCGCCGACGCACAGCACGGATGCCTGAATCGTCACTGCGATGTCTTCACCAGGCATCGTTTGCGCTGAAACAGTGTTGCCGCGGCTTGCGTGCGCCACGCGTCGACGGTGGCCGTCATGCCCGCAGCAGCGGCAGGACCGCGTAGCAGGCGCCGGTCGTGTGGTAGTCGACCTTGCCGGCCGGACTCTTCTCGTCCGTCGTGTTCACGTTGTCGCGAGTCAGCAGCCGGAACCAGGCGCCATTCCGGTGATCGATCCAGTGTTCCCAGCAGTAGGCCCAGAGCCGGTCGTACCACGCCCAGTAGTCGACGTTGCCGGTGCGATGCGCAAGCACGGCAGCAGCCGCCAATGTCTCGCATTGCACCCAGTGGTACTTGCGATCGTCACAGATCGATAAGTCCGGACCGAAACCATAGTAGAGACCCCCATACTGATCGTCTCAGGCGTGACGCACGGCCTGACCGAACAGAGCTTCGGCGCGTGGCAGCAACCACGGCAGCGGCAGATGGCGCTCGAGCGTCAGCAGCAGGCGCGCCCATTCCGTGAAGTGACCGGGTTGATAGCCCCACGGCCGGAAGATGTTCGTGCGGTCGTGGCGGTTGTACTCCCAGTCAATCGTCCAGTCGGCGTGGTAGTGCTCCCAGATGAGGCCGCCCGCGAGCGCAGACTGCCGCACGGCAATCGACTCCGCGATCACGGCAGCACGGTCGAGGAAGCGCCGCTCCCCCGTCGCTTCGAACGCGGCGAGGCACGCCTCGGTCGCATGCATGTTGGCGTTCTGGCCACGGTACGGCGAGAGTTGCCAGTCCGACGTCGCCTCGTCCGCATAGAGCCGGTGCTCGGGCTGCCAGAACCGGCGCTCCATCAGCTCAAACGTTTCGTCGAGCCCGATCCGCGCCTCGGCCACGCCTGCTGCCAGCGCGTGCGCGAAGGCCAGCAGCACGAACGCGAGTCCATAGCAGTGGTTGGTGTCGTCCGTTACCGTCGCACGTCCGTCGTGCCAGTCGAGTTGCCAGGCATATCCGCCGGTGGACGGATTACAGTGCGCAGCGCGAACGAACTCGATGGCGTGGCGCGCATGGGCCGGAAACTGCGGCTCGTGCGGAAAGTGACGTGCCGCCATTCCCCAGAGGAACACGAATCGCGTACTGCTCACGAGATGACGCGTCCGGCGATCGTAGACCGTGCCGTCGTCCTTGAAGAAATGTAAGAACCCGCCGCTCGGATCGAACGCTCGCGGATCGTAAAACGACAAGGTGTGCCGCACATGCTCGAGCAAAGCGCGGCGGCTGTGAAAATCGGGCAGCGCTGGAGTCACCGCGTGGCCTCGGCGATGGGGAGCATGTCCGCGTATGGATCCGGTCTCGGGCCGCAGTATCGCCTGAGGCCGGGTCGGGTGTCCCGTCGGTGACGGCCGATATCGACTGTTTTCCGACACACCTCGCCCTATGATTGGCTCGTGAAAGTCACCCGGGAACATGTCAGCCATCCGGACCAGTCGTTCCGGTACCTGCGCTTCGAGACACCGCGCTTCGAGGGCGAGCCCCACCGGCATCATCACCTCGAATTGACCTGGATCGAAGCCGGGGCCGGACTGCGGTTCGTCGGCGACAGCGTTGCACCGTTCGAAGCGGGCGACCTCGTGCTGCTCGGGGCAAACACGCCGCACTGCTGGGTGAGTTCGCGCAGCCGCCCTGGCAGTGCCGCCACGGTGCTCCAGTTTGCACCCGAACTGTTCGCTCACGACTCGTTGCCGGAGCTCGCGCGACTGGCTCCGCTCGCCGAGAAATCAGGCGTGGGACTGCGCGTGGCTGGCGCCGTGCACCCGCGCATCGTTGAACTCCTTACCGACATGCGAACCAGCAGCGACATCGGTCGCCTGGCGGGCCTGCTGCAGATACTCGAACTGCTGCAGGCGCACGAAAGGTCGCTCACGGCGCTCGCCCATTGCTCGATGCAGGCGCATGGCGCGCGTGCAGGCGACGGCCGCGATGACCGGCGGATTGATCGCGTACTCGGCTGGATTCACCGGCAGATCGCCCACGAACTGACTGTTGCCGCGGCAGCCCGGATGGCGCGAGTGACTCCCGGCGCGTTCAGCCGCTATTTCCGGCACGAGGTCGGCAAGCCGTTCACCGAGTACGTCAATGACGTCCGCTGCGGCGAAGCCTGCGTGCGGTTGCGGCGAACGGACAAGGCCGTAGCAGTCATCGCGCAGGAGTGCGGCTTCGCCACGCTCTCGCATTTCAACCGGCAGTTCCGGTTGCGCCACGGCGTCACGCCGCGCGAGTTCCGTACGAGCGGTTGAGCCCGGCGCGCCTGCTGGCTCGATGCATTACACTGCGGCAGCGGCGTGACGAGCTGAGCCGCTGAACGTAGCCAGTCCTCGGGGGAGAACGCGATGCTCGGCATGCAGCGCAAGCTGTCGACGCCTTTTCTTGTCCTGCTCACGCTGCCGGCCACTGCCATGGGCTTCGCCCTGTCGGTGCAGATCTCGGTGCTGAGCTGGATTCTCGCCACCGAGTACAAGCTCGACATCCACGAGATCGGGATCGTGTGGGCGGCCGGCCCGCTTGCCGGCATCATCGGCCAGCTGCTGAT
>JAPLSF010000400.1 GCA_026398785.1 Pseudomonadota bacterium
CCAGAGGCCGTCATTGATCTTGGAGACGTAGTCAGTGAGCCAGACGCTGCGCTTGGTCCCGGCCGGGGCCATCAGCAGCTTGGCGCTGAGCGGATTCTCGGTTGCGCCCGCGCCGATGCCGAGCGTGCGGGTGTGGCATGCGGCGCAGATGGCGACCTCGCGTTCCGGGGTGAGGAGGCGCGGGGAGACGATGAATTTGTTCTGACCAGCGGCGGCCCAGTGATCCGAGCCCGGACCGTGGCAGTTCTCGCAGGTCGTGTTCATGAGCTCCCGGTCGCCGTCGCCGTCGAAGTCGGCTTCGCCGTTCACATCGGACACGCCGTGCGCCTGCCAGCCGTTGGTGGCGTCGCCTGTGAGCGTGTAGCCGGTGAAGTGGCAGCCAGCGCAGTTGTTGTCAAACGCCTTCGACTTTGAGGGCGTGCCGAGCGCGCCCGTGGCGGCCGCGAACCAGCCGTTGCTGGCCAGGTTGTACTGCTGCCACATCCAGCGGCTGGCCGGGTCGACGGCTTCGTTGATGGCGTTGCCGCCGGCCGGCGCCGAGTCGAAGTTGTACTGGATGGGAAGGATGTAGCGGCTGACGCCGATCTTGGCCATCCAGCGCTGCTTGTAGAGGCCGCCGCCGTAGCTGTACTCGGCCTCGTAGGTAGCAACACTGGCGGGGAGTCCGCGGGCGTCCTTGAGCTGAACCATGTATTTGCCGGCCTCGGTGTAGAGGCGGGCCGTGAGAACCACGCCCGAGCCCGGGTCGGTCTCGGAGAGCTTCCAGTCGGCCGCGGTGGCCGCCGCGCCGATCGGCGAGTAGTAGAGGGTCGTGCCGCCGGCGTTCACGTCGCCCGCGGTGAACTTGGCGAGCGGCTCGTTCCAGCGCGGGAAGAGCTTGTCGGCCTTCTGGAGCGGGCTGCTCTTGCCAGTGACGCGGATGCCGTTGAGGTGCAATGTGTATTTTTCGTGCTGCCGGCCGTGACAGACGTAGCAGACTGAAGCGCCCACGTACCGGGCGTTCGGGCCCGGCTTGGACGACACATCCATGTCGACCTGCTTGCCGATCAGCGCAGTGGCCGACAGGGGCTCACGGCAGTGACTGCCGCCGGGCAGATGCTCGGTATCGGAGGGGGCCGGCGCGACCACGACGAAATACGACGGCGGCGTGGCAGCGGTCGGCACCGTGACAACGCGGTAGACGCCGGCGGCGTCGGTAATCGCCTTGACGTAGGTGGCGCCCTTGGTCTCGATGAGGTCTTCGAGCGGCTCGTCGTTGGTGGCGCTGCGAGCGGCGCTCATGTCCATGCCCGGAGTCAGCACCAGCGGTGTCGCTGACAGGGTAGCCACGTCGGCCTGCGGGATCAGGTAAACGGTGGCGCCCACGACCGGCGCGCCCGTTGCCGTCGTCGCCTGAGCAACCGGCGAGGCCGACAGCCATTGTTGCGAGCAACGCGACCCAGATTGCTTTTCTCATCTGACCATCCTGACGTCACAGTTGAAACGCCGGCCAAAGTGCGGCTTGGGCTCGGTGCCCCGCGAGCCGACCGAGGTCGGTCTAATGCAAGTGGAAGGTTAGTTACTCTCGTCAACGACATCATTAGTACATCCCCGTATCGAGGGAACTTTTTTGGATATCGTTGCGCGATATCGCCGACCACTGTTGCTGATCGGCAACGTCGGCGGGGCGCATCTTGACCCGATCGGCAGCACCGCGAAGGACTCGCGGCACTCGGTCACTCAGTGAGTTCTGGGCTCTGGCAACGCGCTGCGGGCGCGAGCCGGTGCGGTTACTTGCGCCGTCGACGCGGCGCCTGGTGCTCGATCAGCTCTTCGAAAAGTTCCCGAACCTGCGGCAACACGGCCTGCAGGGCCCCCCGGCCCTTGTGGGTGGCGCGGTAGTAGCGGCGCATGACCCTCCCGTTTCGCTCCTCGCGCACGCGCACGCGCAGGTAACCACGCTCTTCGAGGCGGTGCAGCATCGGATAGAGCGTGCCTGGTCCGAGCTTGTAACCGTGACGGCGCAACTCGTCCATCATCCCCTGCCCGTAGACCTCCTCCTTCACGGCGTGATGAAGGATGTGCAGGGGGACCAATCCAGCGTGTAGGGGGTTCTGGTTCACGGCTTCGGGTCGGCGGGACCGAGCAGCCGCGGATTCTATCGGATCTGGCCGTTCAAGCCATTGCGGGGGACCGCAATCGCCTGGCGGGCCTCCCGCCGGGGGCAGCACCGTCCCGCAGCCTTAACGCGCAGGATGGACGAGGACGCCCAGTGAACGAACGTTGCGGCGATTACGCACTGGAAACCGTCAACGGCTACTGATGACGAAGGCGTGCCACCGAAGTGGTCAATACTACGATGGTCAGGAACACGTGTATTGCCCCGGCAAGACTGACATGGGCTTTCGCGCTGATTTCACCCTCGCCAAGGACGGCTGGAAGATGCGTTACTTCGTAGAAGGCGACTGACTGCTTCGGGTCGGCAGCGCCAGGTCGTGGCCTTCGGATGCAGTCGTTCAGCCGGGACCCTTTGCCGGGCGATGGTGGCCACCCGCGAACGACCGCTGTCTCTGTCGCTGACGTTCTCGGCGGCGTGATCGAAGGTCAAGTGCCAGGGTAGACCGGTCGTTCGCCGCGAAATCGGCCACGGGCAGGAATGGGTCGTTTTTCACCGTACGGTGTCCGCTTTCGGGTGAGTGAATCGGCCGAGGCGAATGCGCTTTAGCCGTTGCTCGACGCGGCGGGGGAGTTGGCCAGGGTGTCGACGGCATAGCGGGCACATAGTCACGCTTGCCGTTAATCACGCGTGGCGTTAGTGTCGGGTATGATTCGATCTTTCAAGTGCCCGGACACGGAGACGCTCTCGAAAGGAGTCCGGGTCAAGCGGTTCGTGAATATCGAGGTGGTCGCCCGGCGCAAGCTGAGGCAGCTCGAGATCGCTGCCCGCCTGGACGATCTGAAAGTTCCTCCGGGCAATCGACTCGAAGCCTTGAAAGGCCGACGATCCCGTCAGTACAGCATCCGGATCAACGATCAGTGGAGAGTCTGCTTTCGCTGGACGCAGGCCGGTGCGTTCGATATCGAGATCATCGATTATCACTAGGGTAAAGTCATCATGAGCAACCTGAACGCGATCACGCCCGGTGAGCTCCTGCTGGAGGAGTTCCTGGCGCCCATGGGCATCAGTCAGTATCGACTGGCCAAGGAGATTGATGTCCCGGCGCAGCGCATCAGCGAGATCGTCGCGGGGAAGCGCGCCATCACCGCCGATACCGACCTGCGGCTCTGCCGGTTCTTCGGGCTGTCCAGCGGCTACTGGTTGCGTGCCCAGGCGGCGCACGACACAGAAGTTGCCGAACGCAAGTTGGCGCCGGTACTTCTGCGCATCAGGCCGTGGGCGACAAAGGCTGCTCGACAAGGCGCTGCAGCGGACCCGGCGACGCGGCGGCGCTGATCACGGGCGTTGAGCGTATGTATATGGACCCCACCCCACTTTGCTAGCACTCCGTTTTCCGACGACGAGGTACGACTGCTCACGTATATCCGGCCTCTTTCTGACCTCGATCAGTTGGAACGCACGGCCTCAGGCCGCCACGCGCTCCGGTTCATAGTTCGCTCCACGCCTCAGCATCGCCCAGGCGACCCGGGCGGTCTTGTTGGCGAGCGCCGTCACAGCGACGTTCGGGTGTGAGCGCTCCGCCAGCGCCAAGGCCCAGCGACTGATCCGATCCGTCCTGCCTGGCGCCGTGCGCAACGCCGACCAGCGCGTACAGCGCGCTGGCGATCAACGGGCCAACACCGTTGATCTGCATGAGTCGCCGGACGGGCTCGTGCTCACGAGTGATCGCGGCGACCTCCTGATCGAGCTCGCGCACCCGCTCGTCGAGTTGCTGCAGATCACGGTACAAGCCGGCCAGCAGCGATCGGAAGCGTACGGTCAGGCCATTCTCCGCATCCTCCAGCCACTGAGGCACCGCTCGCCGCAGGGAACTGATCTCTCGAGGCGCCACCAGACCGGGCGCTCCGCCCGATCCACGCAGTGCACCTGGAAGACCTGCTTGGCCAAATCCACACCCACGCGAGTAAGCTTCATGACGACCCCTCCTCATTCCGTGACTGCTGATTTCACACTCCCAGTCTGGCACTCGATGCCGTAGGAGTGGGGAGGGGTCCATCCCATTGCTTTCGGGTGCGGTGTGTGGACCATGAATCGAATCGCGCGGAGCTTGTCTGCCACGGTGCTGGGTGCCTTGCTGCTGTGCATGGTAACGCTGGCGCTCGCCGACGCCGGCAAGCCCGCCGAGCGCTACACGCCCGTCCGTGCAGGCGCCGATGGCATCGGCAAACGCTACATGGGCCGCGACATCGCCGGCGTCATGGGCTGGCAGGGCGCCGCGTGGCTCGAGCGTGAAGAGCGCGAGCGCGAAGAACGAACCGACCTG
>JAPLSF010000191.1 GCA_026398785.1 Pseudomonadota bacterium
TCGAGAACGGCGACCTGGTCACCGTCGTCACGACCGATGCGGTCGCCGATTCCGTCAATTTCGTCGAGCGGCTTAACGGCGCGTTCAAGGAACTGCCGCGCAGCCGCGACCCGCGCAAGCTCAAGGTGGGGGGTGCGCCGAAACTGCGCAACATCGTGCTGCTCGGCAAGACCAAAGCGCAGGGTTACCTCACCGAAGCCGACTTCGACGCCGCCGCCAAGATCGGCAACGAGATGGACGTGCATCGCGCGCGCCTGCGCGTGCGGGTGCGCGACGTGGCACTGATGCTCTACACGTCGGGCACCACGGCGAACCCGAAGGGCTGCCTGATTACGCACGAGGCGATGGTCCGCAACAGCATTGCGCTGGGCCGTCATCGATACCGGCTGACGCAGGACGACCGCATGTGGTCGCCGCTGCCGATGTTCCACATCGCTGCCGTGCTGCCGATGCTCGCGATCTTCGACGTCGGCGGGACGTACCTGACGATGGGGTACTTCGATGCGGGCATCGCGCTGAAGATGCTGGAAAAGTACCAGGTGACTGCCCTGTACCCGAGCTTCGTCACGATCATGCAGGGCCTCGTCTACCACCCGACCTTCCACGACACCGACCTGTCATGCGTCAAGCTGATGAACAGCAACTTCGCGGTGCAACCGCCGGGAGTCGCGGAGCCGATCATGGCCGCGATGCCGCAGGCGCTGCAGGTCGGCAGCTTCGGCATGACCGAAGCCGCCGGCACGGTCTGCACGGGCGGCTGGGACGAAGCCGAGGCACGACGCATCACCCGGCTCGGCCGACCACTGCCGGGACTTGAGCTGCGCATCGTCAATCCCGAAACCGGCGCCGACGCGAAGAACGGCCTGCGCGGTGAGGTGTTCGTGCGCGGCTATTCGCTGTTCGAGGGCTACTACAAGGACGCCGAGAAGACCGCCCAGGCGCTCGATGCCGACGGCTGGTTCCACACCGGCGACATTGGCTCGCTCGAAGATGACGGCACGATCATGTTCCACGGCCGCATCAAAGACATGCTCAAGGTCGGCGGCGAGAACGTGGCGGCCGCCGAAATCGAAGGCCTGCTCGGCCGGCACCCCGCCGTGAAGCTCGCGCAGGTCGTCGGCATTCCCGACGCGAAATACGTCGAGGTGCCCGCCGCGTTCGTCGAATTGAAGCCGGGGGTCAAGGCCAGCGAGAAGGAGTTGATCGATTTCTGCCGCAAGGAGATTTCGAGCTTCAAGGTGCCGCGCCAGGTGCGCTTCGTGACCGAATGGCCCATGTCGAGCAGCAAGATCCAGAAGTTCCGGCTGCGCGATGCGCTGGTCAAGGAACTCGGCCTCGGCTGATTCCCGGAGGATGCAGCAATGACACCGCGCTTCGGTCCCGTGATGCAACTGGGTTTTGTCGTGCCCGACCTCGACCGTGCGATGGAGCACTGGACGGGCAACGTCGGCGTCGGCCCGTTTTACGTCATGAGCCACATCAAGTTCGCCGAGGCGCTGTACCGCGGCCAACCGACTGATGCCGACATTTCCGTCGCCGTCGCACAGTGGGGTGAAGTGCAGGTCGAACTGATCCAGCAGTTCAACGATTCGCCCTCGATCTATTCGCATTTCCCCTATCGCGCGCAAGGCGGCCTGCAGCACGTCGGCGTGATGACGCGTTCGGTGCGGGACGACCTCGACCGGCTCCGCCCGCTCGGCATCGAACCCGTGCAACTCGGATCGACCGCCAACGGCATCCGCTTTGCCTACCTCTCGACCGATCAGCACCCGGGCGGCATGATCGAACTGATCGAGCACGGCCCGGCGATCGACGGCTTCTTTGCAATGGTGCGCGAGGCCGCGCAGGGCTGGGACGGAGCCAGGCCGGTGCGCCGGCTGTGAAGCCCGCGTTGCGACCGGTCCAGGTTGCATACCACGTGTCTGACCCGGAAGCCGCCGCCGTGCGTTGCGCGCGCGATTTCGGCTGGGGCCCGTTTTTCCTGATGGAGCACATTCCGCTCGAGCGCAGCCTGTACCGTGGCGCGCCCGCGGAATTCGACCACACCTCGGCCTATGGCCAGGCCGGCGAACTGATGATCGAACTGATCACGCAGCACAACGCCGGTCCGTCGGCGTTGCGCGACCTCTTCGCTCCAAACGAAACCGGCGTGCATCACGTGGCCTGCTTCGTCGCGGACCTGCCGGCCGAACTGCAGCGTTACCGCGAGCAGGACGTCGCAATCGCGCTCGAGGCCCGCACGAAGACGGGCGTGGACTTTGCGATGGTCGACGTCAGCGCAGCGCTCGGCCACATGCTCGAACTGTACGAACCCAACGAGGACCTGCGCCGCTTCTACGCGCACGTCCGCAAGTGCGCGGAAGGCTGGGACGGTGAACGTCCCGTGCGCCGGCTGCGCGGCTAGTCAACGGAGACTCACGATCATGGGCAGACTCGAAGGCAAGAGCGCGGTCGTTCTCGGCGCCGCGGGCCGCGACAACATGGGCCAGGTCATGGCTCGCACGTTCGCGCGCGAAGGTGCCCGCGTCATGGTTGCCGGCCGGCACGAGGGGGCGCTGAGTGAAATCGCCACCGAGATCGGCGGTCGCTACGTCACGTGCGACATCACCAAGAAGGCGGAGGTCGAAGCGCTGGCGAACGACGCCGTCGCGGCATTCGGCAAGATCGATATCGCCGTGAACTGCACGGGCTGGGGCCTGATGGCCAAACTGCTCGACACGACCGAAGAGCAACTCAACCAATTGGCCGCGCTGCAGTTCAAGGGCCCCTACTTCTTCCTGCAGTCGTTCGTCGGGCGCATGGCGAAGTCGGGCGGCGGCTCGGTGATCAACATCTCGTCGGCCTCAGTCCACGCGGTGCTCAACAACCACGCGGCCT
>JAPLSF010000183.1 GCA_026398785.1 Pseudomonadota bacterium
CGGTGGGGCCCGCGCTCGATGCGCGCCAGACGCTCGCCGATCTGGCCCGCGACGCCAACGACCCGGCCGGTCGCACTCGCTGGCTGGAGGAGATCATCACCGCCGATCGCGCCGCGGGCAGCGAACGCACGGATCGCACCAGGTACCTGGCCGCAACCGCGGCGCTGGAACTTGCTCGGCCGCTCGACGCGTCGGCGCGTGCCATCCGGCTGGCGCTGCCGCTCGAGAAGTCCTTTGCCGCCAAGCGCAAGGCGCTCGAGGCTGCGCTCGGCGCCTATGGCCGCGCCGAGGAGTATGGCGTGGCGCAGGTCGCGACCGCGTCCGCGTTCGCGATGGCTGACCTGTATCGTCACCTCGGCCGCGCACTGCTCGAGTCGGACAGGCCCAGGGGCCTCGATGCCGAGGAACTCGAGCAATACGACGTGCTGCTCGAGGAGCAGGCGTTCCCGTTCGAGGAGAAGGCAATTGGCATCCACGAGCGCAACGTGCGCCTGGCGGCGCAGGGCGTTTACGACGAGTGGGTGCAGAGGAGCTACGCCGAACTCGCGCAGCTGAAGCCGGGACGCTACGCGCGCGCAGAAGTAGCGGATGCCCCGGCCGCCGTGCCGCCACTGCCGCCAGAGGCCGACCCGGCCGTGCAGAATCAGCGGGGCGTGCAGCTGCGCCAGGCAGGGCAGTTCGCCGACGCGAAGGCGGCGTACGAGCGCGCGCTCACGCTCGATCCGAATTACGCGGACGCCGAGCGCAACCTCGCGATCCTGCACGACCTGTATCTCGACGACCCAGCGGCCGCGCTGCCGCACTTCGAGCGCTATCAACTGCTGACGCAAGGTGCCGACACACAGGTCGCCGCGTGGGTCACTGAACTCAAGGTGCGAATCGCCGCTGTCACACGCACCGCGGAGGCCACGCCGTGAAGACCATGCTCCACTCCAGTCTCGCGCTCCTGCTGCTGACAGGCCTTCCCGTTGCCGTGGTCCAGGCCGCGGATCCGGCGCCGAAGGGCGCTGCGTCCGCGAAGGCCGTCGACCGCCTGCAGCTCGACGCCACTGCCATCACCGGCAACCGCGAACTGCCCAAGGTCATGAGCATCGTGCCGTGGAAAGCCGCCGAACCGCCGGCCGGACCCGACCGGCCGATGGGCAGCCTGATCGAAGAAGTCCTTGCGCCGCTGGATCGTGACGAATTCCGGCGCGAGATCACATATTTCCGCGACCTGACGTCGCAAAGTTCGGACCGTTCGCCTCCCGGAGCCAAAGAGCCATGAATGCCATCGACATGATCGTGAACTTCTTCAAGCAGGGTGGGGCCTTCCTCTACCCGATCGCCGCGGTATTCGCGGTCGGCCTCGGCTTCGCCGTCGAGCGCTTCATCTACCTGCACCGCGTTTCGCGCGGTAATCGCCGCCTGTGGGCCGAGCTGGCGCCCCTCATCCAGGGCGGCAACTTCCGCAAGGCCATGGAGGTCGCTGAGAAGAACGACTCGGCGCTGTCGACGATCATGCGCTACGGCATGTCGCGCATCTCGACAGCCCACAGCCGCGAAGACATCGAAAAAGCGATGGAAGAAAGCCTGATCGAGGTGATCCCGCGCCTCGAGAAGCGCACGCACTACCTCGCCACGCTGGCCAACATCGGCATGCTGATGGGCCTGCTCGGCACGGTGATCGGCCTGATCAACGCGTTTGCCGCTGTCGCCGCCGTCAACCCGGCTGAGAAGGCCGCCATGCTGTCGGCGAGCATCTCGGTGGCGATGAACAACACCGCGCTCGGCCTCGGGCTCGCGATCACGCTGCTGCTCTGCCACATGTATCTCGAGACCAAGACCACGGAGCTGGTGGACAGCCTCGAGGTTGCGTCGATCAAGTTCCTGAACAGCATCACCGAGCGCCGCTCGGCCGTGCCGCAGCCGGCTGCCGCGTCGGCCGCAGCCCGGACGAGTGAACAGATCCTCGGAGCAGCGCGCGCATGAAGAGCTCGCCGCTCGCCCGCCGGCAGCTGCGTAATCACGCGCGCTACCGCGGCCGCAACGACCTGAACATCGTGCCGATGCTGGACGTGATGGTCATCCTCTCGTTCTTCCTGATCTTCACGGCGGTGTTCTCGAGGACCAGCGTGCTGGAGGTGAACCTGCCCGGTCCGGGCGCGCAGGCCGCAGCGAAGGTGCCGGTGTTCGAGCTCGAGGTCATCGTGCGACGCGGCGCCGTCGAGATCGCGGATCGCAACCAGGGCATCCTCGAAACCGTGCCGGCCACGGCCACGGGCCAGGATGTCGTCCGCGTGTCCGAGTACCTCGAAGGCCTCAAGGGGCGCTTCCCCGACCAGCAGAACGCAACGTTGCTCGTCGCCGAAGACGTGGACTACGACACGATCGTGCAGGTCATGGACGCGGTTCGCGTCCGCCAGAGCACGGTCGGCGGCAAGGTCGTCAGTCGCGAACTTTTCCCGCTGATTGCGTTGGGAGATGCGCCGACATGATTCGCTCGGGCAAGGCGCGCCATACGCGCCACGGCGGCGGACGTGGCGGCCACGGGCCGCTCACGCTCATTCCGATGATCGACATGCTGATGATCATCGTGGTCTACCTGCTGGTGCACTCGGCGGACACTGAGGTCCTGTCGAACAGCCGCAACATCTCCATCCCGTACTCGGCGTCGGACCAGAAGCCGCGGCCGGCGACGGTGGTGACCGTGACCCGCGACATGCTGTACGTGAACGGCGAGGCGGTCGTCTCGGTGGCCGACGTGGGCAGCACGGCGGAGCCGGTGGTGGAACCACTGCGCGCGGCACTTGGCCGGGAGTCAGCCGGTCTTCTGCCCGGTACGGACGCGCAGCGCGAGGTGACCGTGATGGCCGAGAAGTCGCTGCCATATGCCGTGCTGCGCAAGATCGTTGCAAGCTGCTCGGCCGCCGACTACACCAAGGTGTCTCTGGCGGTCGTCGAGCGCGAGCAGGTGCTTGCTGCGCAGGCAGGGGCCTGATGGAGCGGGCACGATGAGCGCTACCTACTACCGCGTTTACGACCTGCCCTGGACGCCGTCGGACGACGAACAACGTCGCGTTCGACGCGTGCTGGGCGCGGTGCTCGGACTGTTCATCGGCTTCGGCATAGTCATCCCATTGTTGCCGGACAAGCCGCGCACGCCCGCGCTGGCGCCGGCCGTGCCGGAGCGCATCGTCGAATTCATCCTGCAGCAACCGAAGCCGAAACCGTTGCCGAAGCCGGTCGAAGTGCCGCCGCCCAAGCCGGTCGAGGTGCCGAAGATCGAGACTCGGGTCGAACGCCCGGTGCCCGTGACCCAGACCGAGCCTCGGCCCGACCCGCGCAAGAAGGCGGCTGCATCAGGACTGCTCGCGCTGTCGGACCAGCTCGCCGAACTGCGGGACATGGACGTCAAGACCAACGTCGATGCGAAGTCGCTGAACGCCGGGGCCGGCGAACGAACCCGCGTCGATCGGTCGATCCTCACGGCCAAGGTTGGCAGCGGCAGCGGCGGCATCGCCGTCGGCGAGGTCAGCAAGGGGTTCGGCGGCGGTTCGACCGGCCTCAAGGGCCATGCCACCGCCAAGGTGTCCTCGGCGACGACCGAGGCCAGTGCGGCACCAGAGGCCCAAAGGTCTGGCAAGAGCGCCAAGGCGGCCCGGACCCGTGAAGAGATCGAATTGGTCTTTGACAAGAACAAGTCGGCCATCTACTCGCTGTACAGCCGGGCGCTGCGTGAGAACCCGGCCCTGCAGGGCAAGGTGGTGCTCGAAGTCACCATCGCGCCGACCGGTGAAGTGACCGAATGCCGCGTGATTTCCAGTGAATTGGGCGATCCCGAACTCGAGCGCAAGCTGGTGGCGCGCGTCAAGATGTTCAGGTTCGAGGACCGGGACGTGGCCACGATGACGACCACCAAGCCGATCGAGTTCTTCCCCGCCTGAGACCCGTTCTGAGTCCATAACCACCCGGCCTTTCCGCCGGCCGGGGGTAGCTCCCTAGCATTCACGTCCCCGCAACAGGTTCGCGGGCGAGGAATGCCATGAGCGCCAACATCGTGACGACGCTGCCCCTGGGCCCGCTCGACCCGGAGCGGACCGAGTTGCTGCTGCGTGTCGTCGAAGGTCTCGAGCCGTCCACGCTGCAGTGGCTTTCCGGTTTTGCCGCGGGCGTTGCCCACGAGCGTGCCAGCGGACGCTCTGGCGTGTCGCTGCCGGCGGGTCCAGTCGTCGCGCCCGCTGCGCGGACCGAGCCCACTGCGCGGCTGACCATCGTTTACGGGTCGCAGACGGGCAACAGCAAGCGCATCGCCGAGCGACTCGGCCGCGCTGCCGAAGCCGCGGGTCTCGCCGCGCGCGTCTATGCCGCAGGCAACTATCCGGTCAAGGACCTGGCCAGGGAACGCATGCTGGTGCTGGTCGTCAGCACGCAAGGCGACGGCGACCCGCCGGACGACGCCCGCGGCCTGATCGAATTCCTGCAGTCGCGTCGCGCGCCGCAACTCGAGCAGCTGGCGTTCTCGGTGCTCGCGCTCGGCGATTCGAGCTATCCGAAGTTCTGCGAGACGGGCAAGCAGGTGGATGTGCGGCTCGCCGCGCTCGGCGCCAGGCGTCTCGTCGACCGCGCGGACTGCGACGTCGACTACGACACCCTGGCCAATGCGTGGCTCGATCGCGTCGTCACCGGCGCCCGTGACACGCTGGGCGGCAGTTCGCAGTCCGCGACCATCACGCGCCTGCGCGCGGCACCCGTCGAACCGCAGTTCTCGCGCGAGCAGCCGTTCGCGGCCGAAGTGGTCGCGAACCACTCGCTTACGGGGCGCGGTGCGACCAGGGAAGTCCGTCACCTCGAAATCAGCCTTGCGGGCTCCGGCCTCACGTACGCACCGGGCGACGCGCTCGGCGTCTGGCACGAGAACCCGCCGGTGGTCGTCGGTGAAGTGCTGCAGGCGCTGCACCTCGATGGCGAACAGTCCGTCGAACTCGACGGTGCGGCGAAACCGCTGCGCGAATGGCTTACGACCGGTCGCGAACTCACGCGCCTGACGCGGCCGTTCCTCACGCAACAGGCCGAGCGCTCGCAGGACGCACGGCTCGCCGACGTGCTGCAGCCCGGCCACGAGACCGACCTGCGCCACACCCTGAGGGATCTGCAGGTGGTCGACGTGCTGCAGCGTCACCCCGGCGAGTGGGATGCAAAGTCGTTCGTGCAGGCACTGCGCCCGCTGGTGCCGAGGCTGTACTCGATCGCTTCCAGCCAGGAAGCGGTCGGTGAGGAAGCGCACCTCACCGTCGCACTCGTGGACTACGAACTCGACCGCAAGCGCCGCATGGGCGCGGCCTCGGCGTTCCTCGCCAGCCTGCAGGGCGACCAGGCGAAGGCGCGGGTCTTCGTCGAACAGAACGAGCGCTTCCGCCTCCCGGCCGACACGTCGCGCGATGTGATCATGATCGGCCCCGGCACGGGCGTCGCCCCGTTCCGCGGTTTCGTGCAGCACCGTGAGGCGCAGGGCGCCACGGGCCGCAACTGGCTCTTCTTCGGTGCGCGTCATTTCCAGAGCGAGTTCCTGTACCAGACCGAATGGCAGGACGCGGTGAAGCGGGGCGTGTTGAGCCGCTGCGACCTCGCGTTCTCGCGCGACCGCAGCATCGCCCGCGAGTACGTCCAGGACCGTCTCCGCCGGGTCGGCAAGGACCTGTATTCGTGGCTCGAGAACGGCGCGTACCTCTACGTCTGCGGCGACGCCGAGAAGATGGCGCCCGACGTCAATGCGGCATTGATCGACATCGTCACGACGCACAGCGGCAAGGGCCGTGACGACGCAGACGCCTACGTGCGCCGGCTGGCGGACGATCGCCGCTACCTGCGCGACGTGTACTGAGCAGAGCGAGCATGACCGAGCAATCCCCCGTCGAACGCATCAAGCGTGACAGCCACAACCTGCGCGGCACGCTGGTCGAGAGCCTGCAGGACCCGCTGACCGGCTCGATCCGCGAAGACGATACTGTCCTGATCAAGTTCCACGGCAGCTACCAGCAGGATGATCGCGACATCCGCGACGAGCGCCGGCGCCAGAAGCTCGAACCCGCGTACAGCTTCATGATCCGCACCCGCCTGCCGGGCGGCGTCTGCACGCCTGCGCAGTGGCTGCAGCTCGACGAAATCGCGCGCCGCTACGCAAATGGCACGCTGCGGATCACGACGCGACAGGCCTTCCAGTTCCACGGCGTGATCAAGACCGAACTCAAGACCACGATGCAGGCGATCAATGCCTCGCTGCTGGACACCCTCGCTGCGTGCGGCGACGTCAACCGCAACGTGATGGCAAGCGCGAATCCGGTCGAGACGCGTGCGCACCCGGTCGTGCACGAATGGGCGAAGCAGCTCTCGGAACACCTGCTGCCGAAAACGCGGGCCTACCATGAGATCTGGCTCGACGGCGCAAAGGTCTCGAGCACGGAGGAGGTCGAACCGCTGTACGGCCCGACCTACCTGCCGCGCAAGTTCAAGGCCGCGATCGTCGTGCCGCCCGTCAATGACGTTGACGTCTTTGCGCACGACCTCGGCTTCATCGCGATCATCGAGAACGGCGAGCTGCAGGGTTTCAATCTCACCGTCGGCGGCGGCATGGGCGCCACGCATGGCGATGCCGAGACACACCCGCGCGTGGCGGACGTCGCGGGCTTTCTGCAGCCCGAGCAGTTGCTCGCCGTGGCCGAGGCCGTGCTCACCACGCAGCGCGATTTCGGCAACCGTGCAGTGCGCAAACGCGCCCGTCTCAAGTACACGATCGAGGACCGTGGCCTCGAGTGGTTCGTCGCGGAGATCACGCGTCGCATGGGTTTTGCGCTCGAGCCAGCGCGGCCCTTCAACTTCGAGACGACCGGTGACCGGTTCGGCTGGACCGAAGGGTTCGACGGTCGCTGGCACCTCACGCTGCGCATCGAAGCCGGCCGTGTCGCCGATACGGCCAAGGGGCCCTGGCTCACGGGCCTGCGTGAGATCGCCAGGGTGCACCGCGGCGATTTCCGCCTGACGCCGAACCAGAACCTGACGATTGCGAACGTGGAGGCGAATGCACGTGCGTTCATCGACGCCCTAGTCGTCCGCTACGGCCTCGACCGTCACGCGCGGGCGACGCCCGTTGCGCTGAACGCGCTGGCGTGCGTCGCGCTGCCGACCTGCGCACTGGCGATGGCCGAGGCCGAACGCTATCTGCCGCGGCTCTCGCAGCTGGTTGACGAGCGTCTCGCCGCAAATGGCCTGGCCGGTGCGCCGCTGGTGCTGCGCATCACGGGCTGCCCGAACGGCTGCGCACGGCCGTACCTCGCGGAAGTGGCGCTCGTGGGCAAGGCCCCGGGACGTTACAACCTGTTCTACGGTGGCGACGGCAAGGGGCAGCGTCTCAACGCGCTGCACCTCGAGAACGTCGATGAGCCCACGATCGTCGCGGCACTGGACGCTGCGTTCGGTCGCTATGCCAAGGAACGCATGGAGGGCGAACGTTTTGGCGATTTCGCGTGGCGCGCGGGCCTGGTCGGGGCGCAGGCGGCATGAGCCGCGGAGGGGTGGCACGAATGAGAGCATTGGCGTGGGATCCGGGCCGGGCGATGCACGAGCCCGTCGTCCTGGACGAAGTCAACAGCGACCTCGAGCGCATGAGCGCTACGGATCGCGTGCGCTGGGCCGTGGCGAACCTGCCGGGCGAGCACGCGCTCTCGTCGAGCTTCGGCGCGCAGGCGGCCGTGTCACTGCACATGGTGACGCGCGAATTGCCGTCGCTGCCAGTCGTGCTGATCGACACAGGTTACCTGTTCCCGGAAACCTACCGCTTCATCGACGACCTGGTCGAGCAACTCGAACTCAATCTCAAGGTTTACCAGCCGCGCGTTTCGCCGGCCTGGCTCGAAGCACGTCACGGCCGGCTCTGGGAGCAGGGCCTCGATGGCATCGACCGCTACAACGAGGCGCGCAAGACCGAGCCGATGCAGCGCGCATTGCGCGAGCTCGGCGTGCACACGTGGTTCGCCGGCCTGCGCCGCGACCAGGCCGAGACGCGCAGCCGCATCCGGCCGCTCGAATGGCGCGACGGCCGCTGGAAGGTGCACCCGATCTTCGACTGGACCGACCGCCAGGTCTTCGATTACCTGCGCCAGCACCAGTTGCCGTACCACCCGCTGTGGCACGAAGGGTACGTCTCGATCGGCGACTGGCACACCACGCGCACGCTGGCCGAGGCCGGCGACGTCGAGGCAACGCGCTTCTTCGGCCTCAAGCGCGAGTGCGGCATCCACGGTCTCGAAGACTGACGTGCGCTACTTCCCGCTCTTCGCCGATCTGCACGGCCGACGTGTCCTCGTCGTCGGCGGCGGTGCCGTGGCCGAGCGGAAAGTGCGGCTGCTGCTCGACGCGGGCGCGCAGGTGCGGCTGGTCGCGCCCGCAGTCACGGCATGGCTGGGTGAGAGCGCAGCAGTTGAAATCCACCGTGAGCGATTCGATCCACAGCACCTCGAAGGCGCCGTACTCGCCATCGCAGCGACCGACGATCGTGCGGTGAACGAGGCCGTCGCGGCCGCCGGACGCGACCGCAACGTGCTCGTCAACGTCGTCGACGTGGCGGAGCTCTCGAGCTTCATCGTGCCCGCGATCGTCGACCGCTCGCCTCTGGTCATTGCGGTATCGACTGGCGGCGTCGCCCCGGTGCTGGCGCGGCACGTGCGCGAGCGGCTGGAGTCATTGATCGACGGCTCCTTTGGCCAGTTGGCCGGCCTGCTGCAACGGTGGCGCGGCAGGATCAGGGGCGGTCTGCCTGACGTCAATGCGCGTCGCCGTTTCTACGAGACGTTGGTGCGTGGACAGGTTGCGGCGCTCGTGCGCAGCCAGGACCTGCCGGGCGCCGAGCGCGAACTTGAGCGCACCTTGCAACATGCCGATGCGCCACAATGCGGCAGAGTCGTGCTGGTGGGCGCAGGTCCCGGCGATGCCGGCCTGCTGACCCTGAACGCACTGCGGGCCCTGCAGGAAGCGGACGTGATCCTGCACGACCGACTGGTCGCCGACGACGTGCTGAACCTCGCGCGGCGCGACGCCGACCGGATCTGCGTCGGCAAGATGGCCGGCGGCCACTCGGTCTCGCAGGGCCGCATCAACGAACTGCTGCTGGAGCAGGCGCGACTCGGCCGGCGCGTCGTGCGGTTGAAGGGCGGTGATCCGTTTATTTTCGGCCGCGGCGGCGAGGAGCTGGAATTCCTCGAGCAGCATGGCATTCCGTTCGAGGTCGTTCCGGGCATCACCGCGGCCATCGCCTGTGGCGCGTACGCGGGAATCCCACTCACACATCGCGAGCATGCGCAGTCCGTGCGGTTCGTGACGGCGCACAGCGGCGACTCGATGGACAGCCTCGACTGGGCCGCGCTGGCGCAGGAGCGGCAGACGCTTGCGCTCTACATGGGCGTGGCGGGTCTCGGCACGATCCGCGACCAGCTGATGCAGCACGGCCGTGCGCCATCGACGCCGGTGGCCATCGTCGAGAACGGCTCGCGCTCGAATCAGCGCGTGGTACTCGCGACCCTTGCTGAACTCGAGGATGCCGGACGCGCTGCCGCCGTGAAGTCGCCTGCCCTCGTCATCGTTGGCGAAGTGGCCGCGCTGGCCGAAAGGCTGCACTGGTTCGGGTCGACGCCCATTTCCTGGCGCGCACTTCGAGCCGTGGCCTGACGACAGCCCGCGGCGGAGGTCACTCCGCCTGCCAGCTCACCTCCGCGAACACCGAACGCGGGCGTCCCGGAAAATAGCGGTAGTTGCCGAACGCAAAGTCGGCGCGGTCGGCATACGCGCGATCGAGCGCATTGTTGAGGCGCAGGGCCAGCGACCACCGCGGCAGGAACTCCCAGCGGGCCCGCAGGTTCAGCAGTTCGTGGCCGGTGTAGCGGCGGGCATTGGCGGCGTCGAGGTAATAATCGCCCACCACCAGCCACTCCGCTTCGGCCGCCACGCCCGGTATCGGCGCATAGTTGAGCGCGGCGCGCAGCAGGTTGCGCGGAGCCGTGTCGACATCGTTGCCGGCCGTGATCGTTTCGCCGCCTTCGATGGCGCGCGAAAATTCGTAGCGATGCCGTGCGTAGGTGCCTCCGACCGTGGCCGCGAGTGAATCGAGCGCCTGCCAAGTCAGCGAGTACTCGACGCCTTCGTGCGACGTGCGGCCGTTGCTTACGTTGAAGCCGCTGGAATCGCGCAGGATCACGTTGTCCTTGCGCATGTCGAATCCGGCGATTTCACCACGCCAGTCGCCACGTGCGAACTTCAGGCCGATTTCATAAGCGTCCACCTGCTCGGCTTCGAGGTCGGCCACCGACTGATTGCGCTGCAACCGGTAGAGTTCGGTCATCTCCGGCGGGCGGAACCCGCGCGATGCGTTGGCATACAGCATCAGGCCTGTGCTCGCGTCCCAGCGCAGGCTGAACTTGGGCGCCGCATTGGTGAAGGAATCGCTGCGATCGGCCGGCCGGCTGTAGAGGCAACCCGCCGGCAGGCACGGCACGCCGTTCTCGTCCGTGTTGCCGGCCAGCATGCGGTTGTCGTAACCGTAGCTGACGTACTCCACGCGGACGCCTGCACCGGCGTGAAGTGCCGGCGTCAATGCGTAGTCGAGCTGGGCATAGGCGCCTGCCACGTTCGACGTCACGGTGTAGTCGTAGTGCAGGCCGACAGGACGGATCGCGTTTGCCGCGGGACTGCCGCCCGTCGTGGGGTTCTCCTGGTCTTCGACCAGGAACGAATCGGCCCACTCGAGGTCGAGACCGGTGATCAGGCCAACGCGACGCCCAAGGTCCCAGTCGAAGCTCGTCATCACGCCCGCACTCTCCTGGCCGTTGCGTTCGACCGGCTGGCCGAGCAGGAAGTGCTGCAGGAAGTCCATGCGCGAAGTGCGGAGGTAGGGTCGCAGTTCCAGTTGCCCGGGCAGGGACGTCTGCGGCTGCACCAGTCCCGTGAGCCGCACGGCGTTGGCGTTGCGATAGGCCTCCGGGTTCAGGTTCTGCTGGCCCAGATCCGGGTCGCGGTAGGCGTTCTTGCCCAGGATGAATCCAGCCGTCTCCTGTTCGAGCTTCGTCGCCGCGAGATCGAACCGCGAGGGAATGCTGCCGCCCGCGCCGGTCGTGAGCGTGGCGTTGAGCTTGCCCTCATCGAAACCGGACTCGTCACGCCAGCCGCCGTCGTGTGTATACAGCGCCTTGATGCCAAGACCAGTGGTCTCGCCCTGGTGCGAAGCGACCAGGCTGCCGCGCGCGTACTGGTCAGGACCGAAGCCGAGTCCCAGCTGCCAGTGCGGCAGTTCAGGCGGTGCGTCCTGCAGCACGTTGATCGTGCCGTGCACGGAATTCGAGCCATAGAGGGCCGTACCGGTGCCGCGGAGGATTTCGATCGCATCGGCCTGCTCCGTGTTGATCTCGAGCATCTCGTTGATGTTGCAGAAGCCCACGGGCCGGATCGGCACGCCGTTTTCCAGGAACAGGAACGCACCGCACGAGCCGGCGCCAGTCAACACGGGTGAGCGGATCGCCGTGAGGCTTTCCTGGCCACTGCCACGTTGCACCATCACGCCCGGCACGCGGTTGAGCACCTCCGAACTGTGCGTGGCGCCAAGCAGGTCGATGGCGTCCCGGTCGACGCGACCGATGCTGAGCGGCGTTGCCAGCGTGGCCACGGGTTGCCGTTGCGCGGTCACGACGATTTCTTCGAGCGCGGGAGAAGCTGCCCGCACAGTTGCGGCCGCGGTGATGCCCGCGCCAGCGATGAGGCGCGCGAGGCAGTGCGCTGATCGAAAGTTCAGCAAAGTCATGGAGGAGGGATCCAGCAACGACGCGAGATGCAGTTTCACCGGCCATTATTACCGACCGGACGCGGGAGTGGTGCCGGCGTTTGTTACCATCGCCGCACTTCCTGGAGCTGGCCATGCGAATCCCATTCGTCACCCGCTGCTTGCGCACCTACCGACTGCAATCTCCGTCCCGTCCGGCGTGGACACGGCGAGCGCTGCGGGCCTGCGTCGGCATCGCCTGCGTGGTTCATGGCCTGCCCGCGCAGGCGGCTGCGGCGGAGAGCACTGTACAAGGCGCGCCGGTACCGGTTGCATCCGAGCCCGCGCGGCCCCGTATCGGGCTGGTGTTGAGCGGAGGCGGCGCGCGCGGAGCGGCTCACGTCGGCGTGATCCGCATGCTCGAGCAGATGCACATCCCGATCGACGCGATCGCCGGCACGAGCATGGGCGCCGTCGTCGGTGGACTCTATGCCGCGGGACTGAGCGGGGACGAAATCGAGCGTGTGTTCCGCGAACTCGACTGGCAGGAAGTGATCCGTGACCGCGCGCCACGGCGCGAACGCGCTTACCGCCGCAAGCAGGACGACCGCAACATCCTCGCCAAGGGCGCCCTTGGCGTGAACACGAGTCGAGGCGTCGTGCTGCCGCTCGGCCTGGTGCAGGGCCACAAGATCACGCAGGTGCTGCGCGATGCCACGGTCCGTGTCGCCGACGTGCAGGACTTCGACCGGCTGCCGACACGGTTCCGCGCGCTCGCGACCGATCTCGAGACGGGCGAGGCCGTCGTCATGGGAGACGGCGACCTGGTGACCGTCCTGCGCGCAAGCATGTCGGCCCCGGGCGTGCTCACGCCGGTCGAGAGAAACGGTCGCCTGCTGGTGGATGGCGGCCTCGTCGACAACCTGCCCGTCGAACTCGCACAGAGCATGGGTGTCGACCGGCTCATCGTCGTCGACGTGAGCTTTCCGCTGGCGCGGCGGGATGGACTGGGTTCGGCTTTCGACATCACGAACCAGATGGTCGGCATCATGGTCCGGCGCGGCACGCTCGAATCCAAGGAGCACCTGCAGCCGGGCGACGTGCTGATTGAGCCGGACCTCGGCGCGATGACCGCGATCGAGTTCGGGCGCATGCCACAGGTGATGGAACAGGGGAAGACGGCTGCCCTGGCGCAGGCCCCTGCGCTCGCCGCGCTGTCGTTGCCCACCGCTGACTACGAGCGGTACGTCGCACAGCGCGCTCGTGCTGCGGAGCCGGTCGTGCAGGTCGCGTTCGTGCGACCGGACGCGCAGTCGCAGGCAGAGGCAAAACGGGTCGAGGCCGTCTTCGGCGATCTGGCTGGCAAGCCGCTCGACCGGCCTGAACTGCAGCAGCGCCTGGCTTCGCAGTATCGCCTCGACGATTTCGAAACCGTCGACTACCGGATCGCACGCGACACCAACGGCGAGCGTGGACTGGAGATCGACTTGCGCCGCAAGTCCTGGGGCCCGGCGTTCCTGCGGCTCGGCGTGGGCATGGAGAACGATTACGAAGGCGGCGCCACGGCAAATGCAGCAGCGCAGCTGCGCGTGACGCGACTCAATGCGCTCGACGCCGAGTGGATCATCGATGGCCAGATCGGCGAGGAGCCGAAGCTGCAGACCGAGTTCTACCAGCCGCTGTCCCTGCGCCGGCCGTACTTCATTGCGCCGGCGTTCCGTTACGAACAAGTAACATTGCAGATCGTCAGCGACGAAGGGCAGCGGCTCGCGCGTTATCGCACTCGCGATACCGAAGTGTCGCTGGCGGTGGGCGCGGAGCTGTCGAACTGGGGCGAAGTGCGTGCGGGCATGCGGCGCGGCGACGGCAGCAGCCACGTGATGATCGGCGATCCAGGCCTGCCGACGGCCGAGTTCGACCTCGGCGGTGCCTTCGTGAATTTCGGCTACGACCGGCTCGACAGCGGCTATTTCCCGAAGCAGGGCCAGGCGTTTCGCGCGAGCTGGATCGCGGATCGCGAGTCGCTCGGCGCCACGCGGGATGCGGACATCCTGCGCGCGTCGTGGCAACTGGCGCGCAGTCGCGGCCGTTACAGCGTGGTGTGGTCGATGGACGGCGGCTCGGCCCTGGACGACCAGGTGGTCTCACCACAGGAGCTCTTCACGCTCGGCGGACTGTTCGATCTGTCCGGACTCACGCCCGACGCGAAAGTCGGCACCCAGTACGGCATCGCCCGCGCCATCGTTTACCGCCGCATCAGCCGGGGCGGCACGGGCTTCTTCGAGTTCCCGGCCTACGTCGGCTTCTCGGTGGAAGCCGGCAATGTGTGGGCGACCCGCGATGACGTGGACTTCGGCGACCTCGAGACGGGTGGCAGCCTGTTCCTCGGTGCCGAGAGTCCGTTCGGCCCGGTCTACCTGGCCGCGGGCCTCGCGAGTGGAGGCGAACGGGCCTTTTACCTCTACCTCGGCAAGACCTTCTGAGTCGTCCGGCAGGGCGCGTCCGGAAACGCTAAAATGCAGGCCTTCCCGGAGAGTGCTCATGGCCATCGCCAACGAACAGAACCTGCGGCAGTCGCTGCCCGATTCCCGCCCCTACGGCCTGCGCCTCCGCGCACGCCGCAACGACCCGTTCCGTCACCTCGTGGGCGATGACTGGCAGCAGGAACACTGGTTCGCGAGCCGTGCCGAGCGCGATGCCGCGCTGGCGCAGATGAGTGGCCGCTATGTCTATTTCCGTCCGGGTGACGCACCGACGCTCGACTTCGAGAAAGTCGACCCCTGAAAAGTCGACCCTGGAACATCGACTGATGATCGTGGCGGCCTCTCAGTGGCTGCGGTCGCCGGCCCCTTCGCGGTCCGACCAGCCGAGCAGACCCCGCGTCACCCACCGATACACGGGTTTGCCGGTGCGCATCCAGATCGCGGCCGGCCATGAGCGGCGCGCGAGGATGGCACGTTGCCGCGCCGTGAGTCGCTCCGGGCAATACGTGCGTTTGTGCTTCAAGAGGTGCCGCAGGTCGTCGTAGGCGAGTGCGCGGAAGCGCCAGCCGCGATAGCGCGGACGCATCGCGAGTTGAAAGTCCACAACTGCAGGGGAACCGTCCGGCGCGACGAGCCAGTTCGGTTCCTTGGCCAGGTCGTTGTGCACCACACCGGCCGCGTGCAGGCGTCGAATCAGTCGCAGGGCTTCGCGGTAATACGCGGGATCGCGTGGCTGGACTCGCTGCATCGACTGGCCGTCGAGCCAGGAGCGCCGCAGGCGATGGCCGTCCCACTGCAGCAGCCGCGGAATGCCCGGCACCTGCCGCAGCGCCGCGAGTGCGTGCGCTTCGCGGGTCGCGAGTCGTCGCGCCGCGAGCCGCAGCCACCAGCGTGCGTCGCGCGTGTCGCGTTCGATGCAGGCGGAACCCGGGTGAGAGCCGTGCGCAGGCGCGTCGATGCGACAGACGGAACCCAGCAGGTCGCGCTTGAGCACGGTGCGCGACGTGGGCTCGTTCAAGGCAATCGCCACCAGGGGGCGATGGCTCCGGCGTGCTGCAGCAGGTGCGCCGCCTGCATCAGCGCCAGTGCCAGCAGCAGGCTGCCGGCGTCGAGCACGGCTTTCCACACCACGCGCGGCTGGATCTCCATCGACTCCGGGACCGAGCAGCGCGACCAGTCCGGCATCAGCGCCGGCACCTGATCGCGGTAGCGTCGAGCCGCATCGCCATGCGCGCGCTCGAGCAGCGCGTCCTCGGCCCGCATGGCACCGACGTGCAGCAAGGCAGCGATGCCCACCAGCGCCAGCAGCAGCACGACACTGCGCGTGGCGAGGCCGAGGCCGAGCATGCCGATCAGCGACAGCAGGTACAGCGGGTGCCGGCACGCGGCGTACGGCCCGGCCAGGACCAACGTTGCGTCCTTGCGCCCGGCGATGAACAGCGAGGTCCAGAAACGGCCGAGCGCGGCGATCGCGACCAGCACGAACCCGAGGAACCCCACCAGGCCGCTCGCGAAACCGGAGAATGTGGGGCGCTCGGTGAGGGCGACCAGGATGATGCAGGCCACGACGGCGAGGGCCATCAGGCGCACGCGCGGGGTGCTGCGGGAGCTGTTCACGGGGTCGGGTGGCACACGGTCATGCAGGCATTCTAGCCGCCGGTTAAAGTGCGCGGATGAACTGGCTCGGACTCTATTTCAGCTCGCTCCTGGCGGCGTTGCTCGCGATCCTGCCGATCGTCAACCCGTTCGGCGCCGTTCCGCTGGTCATGTCCGCATCTGGGCACCTGCCCGAGCAGGAACGCCTGCGCCAGATTCGCCGCGCCTGTGTCTACACGTTCTTCCTGATGTCGGGCTTCCTGGTGGCGGGCGGCCTGATCATGAATTTCTTCGGCATCTCGCTGCCCGGCATGCGCATCGCCGGCGGCCTGATCGTCGCGTTCCTGGGCTTCCAGATGCTGTTTCCGAACCCGATCTCTGACAAGGAAGCCATGACCAAGGCGGCGGGGGAGAAGTACGACATCGCCTTTACTCCGCTCGCCATGCCCGGACTCAGCGGCCCCGGAACTTTCGCGGTCGTGATGAGTCTTTCGTCGCAGGCCGCAGCGCAGAAAGGCTTCCTGGTCATCGTCGACTTCATGGGCGTGCTCACGGCCATCTTCCTGACGGCGCTGCTCAGCTGGTTCGTGCTCCGGGGCGCTGAACGCGTCAATCGCCTGCTCGGTGCCACGGGCATGGTCGCGCTGACGCGGCTGACCGGTTTCCTGATGATCTCGATCGGTGTGCAGTTCCTGATCAACGGCACGACCATGATCCTGAACGATCCTGCGTTCTGGTCGGGTCTGGCCGAAGCACTGCGCGCCCGCTAGGAGATAGTACGATGTTTTCACTGCGCAAGAAAAAGCTCGAGCTGCCGACGGCCGACGAAGCGCTGCCCGGTCGCGCGCAGAAGCTGTCCGTGCCCGCGCGCCATTTCGTGAACGGCAATCGGCTCGAAGCGCCTTTCCCCGCCGGTATGCAGTTCGCGATGTTCGGGTTGGGGTGCTTCTGGGGCGCCGAACGCAAGTTCTGGACGACGCCCGGTGTGCACAGCACGCAGGTCGGGTACGTCGGCGGCATCACGCCGAATCCCTCGTACGAGGAAGTGTGCAGCGGGTACACCGGCCACAACGAAGTCGTGCGCGTCGTGTTCGATCCGCAGGAAACATCGTACGAAGAGCTGCTGCGCGTGTTCTGGGAATCGCACGACCCGACGCAGGGCATGCGCCAGGGCAACGACATCGGCACGCAGTACCGCTCGGGCATTTACGTCTATGACGGCGCGCAGCGTGCTGCTGCAGAGAGCAGCGCGGCGGCGTATGGCCCTAAGCTGAAGGCGGCGGGCTATCAAGCGATCACGACCGAGATCCTCGACGTGCCGGAGTTCTACTTCGCCGAGGACTACCACCAGCAGTACCTGGCGAAGAACCCCGGCGGCTATTGCGGGATCGGCGGCTGCGGGATTACCTACAGCCCCAACGAGTCAGCGGAAGATCAGAGAGCCTGAGGGCAACGTCTCGCCGAGAAACAGCAGATGATTGCTGTTGCCCAAGGTTAAGTTAAACGCGATCGTCTCCATCGAGCACGCGTTTGACGTGGTCATCCGGCCCGTGCATCAATAGCCGCAGAAATACAACGAAATGCAGGGGGCGGCAGTCATGACCCGTTCAGGACCTTTGGGTTTCCCCGTATCGGCATGTCTGCTGGCATTGCTGCTCGCGGTGAGTGCTGCAGACGCGGCCCCAGCGGCAAGAATCAATGTCGGCACGCTGGAACTGAACTACTGCAATACCGCTTACGGCGGCTACTGCGGTTCAATCAAGCGCAAGCTCGACCCGAGTGGTGCCGTGAGCGGCTACATCACCATCGGCTTCGAGTACTACCCGCGGCGCGATCAAACTCTCCCCAGGCTCGGCGTGATTCTGCCGCAGGAAGGCGGTCCGGGTTATTCATCCACCGGGACACGCGACGCTTACATCAACATCTTCAATGCCTTGCGCAACCGTCGCGACATCCTGATCGTCGACAAACGTGGCACGGGCAAATCAGCTGCCATCGATTGCCCGGGAGTTCAGCAGGGCGACCCCAGCGATCCGCTGGCGATTGCGGCCTGCGGTCAGCAACTTGGAACCAAGGCCGCGCTCTACCGCACGGAACTTGCCGTGGCCGACATCGTCGGCGTGATGGACGCGTTGCAGATTTCCAAGATCGACTTCTACGGCGACAGCTATGGGACTTACGTCGGTCAGACCTTCGCGGCCCGCTATGGCGGCCGGTTGCGCAGCATCATCCTCGACAGCGCCTACCCGGTACGCCCACCGGACATCTGGTTCCCGACCGATTGGGCCCGCGGACGCGACGGGCTCGATCGTGTGTGCGACCGTTCGCCCTCGTGCCAGGCGCTCGGCGGCAAGTCGACGTCGCGAATTCTATCGCTGTTGAAGTACTTGCGGCAGCACCCGATCAACGGCACGGCGCCCGACTCGGACGGCATTCCGCTGGCAACGACGGTCGACGTGTCGCAGCTTTTCCTCCTGATGACGAATCTCGGCAACTCACCGATCAGCTACCGCGATCTCGATGCCGCCGCGCGCGCCTGGCTCGAATCGAACGACGCGCAGCCGCTGCTGCGACTCTCCGCCGAATACGACACGCCGTTCGTGTCCGACGCGGTCGACTTCAGTTACGGGCAGTACCAGGACCTGGTCTGCCAGGAATATCCGCTGCACTACGACCTTGCAGCGACGCCCGCGCAACGGCGCGTGCAGTACGACAAAGCGATCGAAGCTGCGCGCCAGAATCGACCGGATCTCTTTGCGCCGTTCACGATTGACGAAGCACTGGATTCGAACGCGAACTTTACGCCACTCGCGACGTGCCTCGACTGGCCGAAGCCGCTGCCGGCGTATCCGCAGGGCGATGCTTTGCCCGCGAACCCGGTGTTCCCGACGGTGCCGACGCTCGTGCTGTCGGGTGATCTCGATTCCGTGACGTCGGTGGAGGACGCCGACCAGGTGACTGAGCTTTTCCCCAATGCCGTGCATCTCGTGGTGCCGAATCTCACGCACGTCACGGCGTGGTACTACAGCGACGCAGGGATCCTGCCGGACGGCGGTGACACCACGCATTGCGTGCAGAACGTGGTGCGGCGATTCGTATCGCAGCTTTCGACGGGTGACACGAGCTGTATCCCGAAAGTACGGCCGATCCGCACCGTACCGCGATTCGAGCGATCGGTCGCCGCGCTGAAGCCCGCGGACGCGACCAGTGGCAATGTTGCAAATGCCAGCAAACTGCGGCTCGCGACCGGCGCGCTCGAGACCGTCGGTGACGTGTTCTCGCGGTTCCTGATTACCTACGGCAGCGGCAGCGGCTTGCGCGGTGGCAAATACACGTACGGGCGTAGCGGCTCGAAATACGTATTCCAGCTGAACCGCGTGAAATGGACAGACGACCTCGAGGTCAGCGGCACGATGCAGTGGTACTTGTCATCGGGAAACGTCACGGCGAGCGTGGCGCTGCGGCAGGGCGGGAAGAGCATCGGCAATCTCAGCATCGCGTGGAACGATCTCAAGAGCAACGCAATCGCGACGCTCACCGGGACGATCAGCGGCGATGCGGTGCGGGCTGAACGCATTGCGCCTTGAGGCAAGGCTGCACCAGCGATACGCGCAGAATCCCGACGGCTATTGCGCGATCGGCGGTGCGTTCACTGGCGCCGTCGACTCCGCCACGGCCTTGAGCTGCGCGAGGCCTTGCTCGTAATCGGGCCCGACCATGCGGTCGAGTGCCAGGCCGAAGTAACGGCCGAGCAGGCTGCCTGAAAAATCGGTGTCGAGCGTCCAGGTGACGCGGGTGCCCGTGCCTTCCGGCACCAGGCTGATCGTCGCCGTCGTCGGGTTGTCCATGCCGAAGTCGAGCTTGTTCGTAACGCGCTGCCCCGGCTCGACGTCGATCACTTCCTGGCTGCCGTTGCCGACGTCCGGATTGGCGCTGGTCCATTCCATGCGGGCGCCGACGCCCGTCTCGGGGCCGCTGTAGGTGTACTTCGTGTTGGGATCGAGCCCGGCCCACGGCGACCATTCATTGAAGCGCTTGAAGCCGTCGACCAGGCCAAAGACCGTCTCAGGGCTGGCCGCGGTCGTCATCGAGCGTTCGATGTGCGCTGTCTTCGGCAGGAACAGGCCCGTCACCAAGAACAACGCCACCAGCCCGAGAATCAAAAAGAACAGCCCCTTCAGGATCTTCATCGCGCCTTTCCCCTGATCGAAGCGCGGCCGGTCGCTGAATCGCGCTGCTGCCTGGCCCGAAACTCAGCCCGAAGGCGGCGGCGCACCCGGACTCGGATCTTCCATCGGATAGGTCTTGGCGGGTTCGTTGGCCGGTGCGGGCACGGGCGTGACGGCCGGCGCCGGGCCAACGGCGGGTGCAGCCGGTGCGGTCTTCGAGGCCGGAGCGTTCGTCGCGCGCGTCAGCGCTGCGGTAAATTCCTGCGCGGCCGGCGGCACGTTCGTGACCCTGCCTTCCAGGATCTGCGACGCAAGCACGCCCGAAATCCCGTACGCCGATTCATTGGCGCCCCTGTCGATCGCGATGACGGTGCCGTCGAGCGCGACGCCGACAAAGAGGCCAGAGTTGCGTGAGTAGGACAGCACCTGCGCGCTGAACGTGGCGTCCGTCGCCGCAGCGGAAGAGCGGCCGAGCGGTCCGGCGGCGACGCTGGCATCGGCGCCGAGCGTCACTTTGCCGCCGGCGATGCCCTCGACGCTCTCCCGGGACATCAGCACCAGGACGACGTCCGTCGACTGCACGCCGAACTGAAAGCCGAAGTTCACGCCACCGAGGGTCACGAAGGTCGGGAGGCTCCACGCGCCATCGGGGTTGCGGACGGCCATGACACCCTTGCCACCGCGTCCACCGATGGTGAGAGCGGCCTTGACCACGTTCGGTACGACCACGACGCCATAGGCGCGTTCGAGCAGCCAGCCGGGGATGCTCTGCTCGGTAAGGTCGACGAAGGACTCGAAGACCCGCTGCGATTTCTGCAGCCTCTGATCCGTCCTGGAGTCCGCCTGCGCCAGCGTGGGCAGGACGAGGGTAACTGTCAGCAACAGCGACAGGCACGTGGCGAGGATTCTCTTCATGGTGGTCTGGGTAATGTGCAAGGTGATCATTCCCGTGACTTTAACAGAATGCGCCCGCAGATCGTCCGCGCGGGTGGGCGTGGCCGCGCGCGACAGGATAAGCTTGGCCCGGGGGACGCTCTGCGCCGGACCAGAATGAATACCCTTCGCCCTTCGCCAGGCCCCACCCGTGCGTGCCCGGGAATGGCTGGTCACGCCCGTCACGCCCTGAGCGAGACTGCCTGGCCGTTCCGGGCCTGTGCTGTAAGCCTGCGTTGCGGCGCAGTCAGGCCGCGCCTTTGGCGCGCAATTCCGCGATCGCCGCTGCGTCATAACCGAGTTCTCGCAGCACGGCCTCGGTGTGTTCACCGAGTTGCGGCGCACGCTGACTCGGCAGCCGCTCGCCGTCCAGCTTGATCGGGTTGGCGAGCACGCGGTAACCCGCCTGCGCCGGGTGGGGCAGGTCCTTCACCATCCCGATGGTTCGAAGATAGGGATTTTCGAGCGCCTGCGGCAGGTCGTAGACCGGGGCGGCCGGCAGCACACCCTGCAACTTGCGGAGCCAGTCCGCGGTGGTCGCCGTCGAGAACACTGCGTCGAGCACGGCCGTCAATGCGTCGCGGTTCGCGCGTCGCGCTTCGACCGTCGCGTAGTCCGCGTGCGTGCCGAGCTCCGGCCGCTCCAGTGTCCGGACGAGTTCGCTCCAGAACTTCTGTGTCATGCACATGATGAAGATCCAGCCGTCGCTGGTGCGCTGCAGTTGCACCGGCACGGTCGAGGGATGCGCGCTGCGCGGCAGGCGCTCGGTGCGGTAGCCGGAGTTCAGGTACCACGCACCCGGGTAGGTGAGCTGATGCAGCGCGACGTCGAACAGCGAGACGTCGATGTCGTGACCGCGGCCGCCTTTCAGCACGCCGACCAGCGACGACAGGATCGCGACCGCCGTGGTGATGCCGGTCATGTAGTCGACGATCGAGAGACCCATGCGCGCGGGAGGCGAGCCGGGCTCTCCGCTCAGGTGCAGGTAACCCGCTTCGGCTTGCATCAGGTAGTCGTAGCCCGGCCAGCCCTTGCGCTCGTTGTCGCGCCCGTAGGCCGACAGGTGCGCGCAGAGCACGCGCGCGTTGATCGGGCCCAAGGCTGCGTAATCGAGGCCGAGCTTCTCCGGTTGGTCGCCGCGCAGGTTGTTCAGCACGACGTCCGCCGTTCGGACGAGTCGCTGGAACGCTTCGCGCCCGGCTGCATGCTTCAGATTCAGCGTCACGCTCTTCTTGTTCAGGTTGAACGCCTGGAAGAACTGGCTGTCGTGCTCGCCGAGGAAGAACGGACCCATCGAGCGCGTGGCATCGCCGCCCTGTTCGCGGTTCTCGATCTTGATGACCTCGGCGCCGAGGTCGGCGAGATACATCGAACCGAATGGCCCTGCGCCGAAGTTCTCGAAGGTCAGGACACGCAGGCCGGTGAGGGGCAGGGAGGACAACATCGGGCGGGCGTCAGAGGTCGAGCGCGAAGTAGCGGTCGCAGGCGAAATGGCCCGTCGCGCCGAGCGGACCGCAGAGTGACTGGAAGCCCGCGGTGGCATAGAGGTGCTGTGCGGCATCCATGCCGGTGAGCGTCTCGAGGTAACAGCGGCGATAGCCAAACTGGCGTGCGGTAGCGGTGCAGTGCTGCAGCATGCGTCGGCCCTGGCCATGCCCGCGCACCTCGCCCAGGAAATACATCTTGCGCAACTCGCACACGGCGGGATCGCCGCCCGCGAGCGGTGCAATGCCGCCGCCCCCGACGACCCGGCCGTCACGCTCGAGGACAAAATACGCTGCCCGCGACACGGAGTACGCGACGCTCAGGTGGTCCACTTCAGGATCGTTGATGGCGAACCCGGGCCCATTGGCGCCGAACTCGGGCATCACCGTACGAATGACCCGCGCCATCGCCGCGTCGTCGGCGGCGCTGATCGGTCGGAGCACGAAGTCGGTTGGGGTGTTCAAGCGGCGCTGAGTTTAGCACCGCGGACCCGCGCGCCTCCCTCTCCCGCCGCAGCGGGAAAGGGAGGGGAGTGCAAGGTCAGAACCGGTAGTTCAGCTCGACGCCGTACGAGCTGCCGGGCGCGTTGTGGACGAACGAGCCACCGAACTCCGGTGCCGGGATGATCTCGGCGAGGTAGTCCTCGTCGCCGACGTTGCGGCCCCACGCGGTCACGCCCCACTGCTCGGCCTGCAGCGTGAGGCGGGCATTGAACACCGCGTACGGGTCGCGCACCTGCTTTGAAAATTCGCCCTGGCCGAAGCCGAAATAGCCGAACAGGTTCGGCAGGCGCTGCTCCTGCACCGGGTGGAACCAGGTCTCGCCGACGAACGAGCCGTCGATGCGCGCAATCAGCGACAGCGCATCGGTGAGCGTGAACGTGGCTTCGGCGCCGATGTTGCCCGTGTACTCCGGTGCGTACGGCACTTCGCCGCCCTCGGTGTACGGGCGGCCCGTGTACTTGTCGATCTTGCCGTCGGTGATGCCGTAACCCCCGAACACCGTGAACATGTCGTTGATCTGCCAGCGGGCGTCGATCTCGGCGCCCTTGATCGTGACTTCGTCGATGTTGGTCACGGCGCGCAGCAGGCCGAACGGGCCGGCGAAGAAATTGAAGAACTGCATGTCGTCAACCTTGGTGTAGTACAAGGCCGCATTCACGCTGACCGACCGATCGAGGAAGTAGGACTTGAAGCCGAGTTCGGCGGCCTTCGAGAGCTCCTGCTTGAATGTGTCGTTGACGTCGGTGAGGTTGAGCTGGGACGACGCGGTGCAGGCGGGTGCGTAGACGGGTCCGTTCGGGCCGGTGGTGTTGTCGCCGAGGCAGAGCGGCGTTCTGCCGGCCAGTCCGTAGAACGTGTCGACGGTGGCGGCGCTGCCCGACGAGTTGAAGCCGCCGCTGCGGAAACCGTAGCCGTAGGACGCGAACACCGCGAAGTCTTCGGTGAGCTTCCAGTTGGCCGTGAGCTTCGGCTGCAGCTGGTCGAACGTCTCGCTGCGGTTCGGGATGCCGGACGTCGCATACGCCGAGTTCACCGTGTAGGCCGGATTGATGTAGGGGTTGCCGCCGAATGCAAAGCTCGGCGTCTGCGCGCGGCACGACGTGAGGTCGGTTGCCGTGCAGACCGGCACGTTGTTGCTGACTTCGCGGTCTTCGCTGTCGTAACGCAGGGCGAGGGCCAGTTCGAGGTTGTCCATCACGTCGTAGGCGAGCTGGCCGAACACGGCGTAGACCTTGCTGCTGAAGTCGTCGTCGTACAGCAGGTCGGTCGGGTTCGGGCCGGCGCTCGAGACGAACGGACGGGCCTTGAAGCCCTGCGCGAGGTCGGAACCCTGCGACACGACCACGTGGCGGTCGATATCGGCGAAGTACGCCCCAGCAACCCAGCGCAGCGACTGATCGCCGGGGGAGGTGAGTCGGACTTCGAGGCTCAGGTCTTCCTGGTCGCGCTGCTGGTACTGGTAACCGCCGCAGGTAGACGGGCCGTACGGCGGCAGGAAGCCTGCTCCGCCGCCGCCTGCAGGCGTGAACCAGATGCTCGTCGGGATGCCGAAGAACGGAGCTTCGTAGCCCGGATCCTGCAGGTTCGCGTCGTTCGACGCCTGGCAGGTGGCGTCGGCCGCGTACAGCAGGAACGCGTCGCTGGTGCCGTCGGTCAGAAAGTAGTTGGTCTGGTCGTTGTAGGCCAGGTAACTCGTGAGCGTGCCGATGCCCACATCCCAGTCGCCCTTGATCGAGAGGTTGATGTTCTCCTGCTCGTTCTGCGGATCGACGTTGTTGATGTAACGGAAGTTGTGCTTGTTGGCGTCCTCGTAGAACGCGGGGCCGACGAACGGCGCGACGTCGGCGAGCGCGATCGACGCGTTGAAGTTGATGGCGCCTGAATCGAGCTGCGAGTACTTGGCCTTGACGTCGATGTCGCCACCAAGGACTTCGAACAGCAACCGGCCGGATACTCCGGTTTCCTCGAAGCGGTCGACGCAGTCGTCACAGTTGTTCTTGAGGTTCTTCCACTGGCCGTCGGTCTTGCGCGTGTAGGCGGAGAGCGAGCCCTTGACGCCGTCGGTGAGCCCGCCACCCAGATAGATACTGCCGTTGTAGCTGTTGTCGGAGCCGTAGCCCGCCCTGAGGTCGGCCTCGAACTCGTCGCCCGGCTTCCGCGTCGTCAGGATCAGCGCGCCGGCGAGGGCGTTGCGGCCGTAGAGCGCGCCCTGCGGTCCCTTGAGGACTTCGATTTGCGTGACGCCCGACAACTCCTGGTTGAGCGCGTTCGGGTTGGTCTGCAGCACGCCGTCGATGACGAGCGCGAAGTTGGTCTCGGAGTCGCGGCCCGTATTGATGCCGCGGATGTTGACCTGCATGTCGCCGGCTTCGGCGGTCTGCACCTGCGACACGCCCGTCGTCAGCGCGATGAAGTCCTGCGGACGTTGGATGCCGGCGCTCTTGATTTCTGCCGCCGTGAAGGCAGTGATCGAAACAGGCACGTCCTCGATGCGCTCTTCGCGCTGTCGCGCGGTCACCACGATTTCTTCGAGCTGACCGGTTTCTGCAGCCTGCAATACCGTCGGCACCGCGACGAGCGACGCGCCGTGCGCGGCGGCGAGGGCGAACAATCGAGTCTTGCCATGTTTCATGTGTGGTCCCCGTACTGAAAGGTCGGATGTGCCCCAGCGGGCAAGCTCCCCATGCTCGCGGCGAACATACCATCGGTGCCCGAGAAGTTACAATATAAGTAAGACAATAGGACAAGCAGGCGTGGGTGAAAACCGCTCATGCCAATGTTGCCCCGTAGCAACAGTTGGTCGGGTGCCGGCTCTGCTAGCATTCGCCGAGCCGTTCTTCCCCGATTCATCACCACCGCCCGCCGCGCTCCGGACCTCACTTACGTTTTCCGCCCCTCGCGGCCATGGCACGCAAAGACATTTCGTTCACGGCAAAGGATGCGGCGCTCCGCGAGGACGTCCACACGCTCGGCGGCCTGGTGGGCGAGGTGTTGCGGGACCAGGGCGGCGACGCCTTTTTCGAGGAAGTTGAGGGTGACCGTCAAATAGCCATCCGTCGCCGCGACGGCGATCCGGAAGCCGCTGTGCAACTGGTCGTGCGGGCCGACAGCCGGTCGGCGGAGCAGGCCGCCGAACTGATCCGGGCGTTCGGCACGTGGTTCCAGATGGTCAACATGGCCGAGAAGGTGCACCGGGTGCGCCGGCGGCGGCAGTACCTCAACGACAGCAGCACCCACCAGCCCGGCGGTCTTACCGAATGCTTCCAGAAGCTGCGCTCGCTCGGTTATAGCCTGTCGCAGGTGGTCGAGCTGCTCGGGCGCCTGAGCATCGAGCCTGTTTTTACCGCTCACCCCACGGAATCGACGCGCCGCACGCTGCTGCGCCAGCAGCAGCGCATTGCGAGCCTGCTCCTGACGCGGCTCGATTCGTCGCTGACACCGGTCGAGCGCCGCACGACGCTCGAGCGGGTGCGCGGCGAACTCACGACCGGCTGGCAGACTGCCGACAATTCGCGCGAGAAACTCACCATCGCGGACGAGCGCGAGCACGTGCTCTTCTTTCTGGTCGAGATCGTCTACGACGTCATCCCGATCTTCTACGAGGAGATCGAGGAATCGCTGGTGCTCATCTTTGGTGACGAGGCGCGGGATGCGCAGGTCCCGGAATTGCTGCATTTCGGCTCGTGGGTCGGCGGCGACATGGATGGCCTGCCGGACGTGCACGCCAAGACCATCCGCGAGAGCTGCGCCCGTCATCACGCACTGATCGTCAATCGCTATTTCCTCGAGGCGCAGCGCCTCGCCGAAAAGCTGAGCCAGAGCGAGCGGCGCACGCCGGACATCCCGCAGCCCCTGCGTGATCGCGTCGAACACTACAAATCGGTGGTGCCGGCCGCGCGCGCGAGCGCACCGTCGGGCCACGATGAGATGCCGTACCGCGTGCTGCTCGGCCAGATTGCGGAACGGTTGCGCGCCACGTATGACCACCGCTCGGGCCAGTACGAGCGCGTCGAGCAGCTGACCGACGACCTGCAGATCATCGTCAACAGCCTCGAGGCCAACCGTGGCCGCTACGCCGGGCTGTTCCTCATCCGCCGCTTCCAGCGTCGAGTGCGAACGTTCGGGTTGCATCTCGCGACACTCGACGTGCGCCAGAATGCCGAGGTGCACCGGCAGATTGTCGGTCGCGCCCTCGCGGAACCGGGCTGGGATACGCGCCCGGCCGCGGAGCGCGTGGAACGGCTGCGGGACGCGCTGGCCCGTGACGAATCGCCGCCCGAAGTGCTCGAGGCCGCCGGCAAGCGCGCACTCTGGGTATTCGAGGCGATGGACTATTGCCGGCACCGGTACGGCCAGGCCGCGGTCGGCTCGTACGTCGTCAGCATGGCGCGCGACATCGACGACGTGCTCTCCGTGCTGCTGCTCGCCCGTTGGGCGGGCCTGGTCGACAGCGGCAACGGCCAGGTCTCCCTCGACGTCGCGCCGCTGTTCGAATCGGTGGCCGCGCTCGATGCGGCGGGTCCGACGCTAACGCGGCTGCTCGCCGACCCGATCTATCGCGACCACCTGGCCGCGCGCGGCAACCGGCAGGTCGTGATGATCGGCTACGCCGACAGCAACAAGGAATCGGGAATTGCCTCATCACGCTGGCTGCTGCGCAGGGCGCAGGAGGCCATGCTCGCCGCATGCGCCAAGGCGGGCGTGCACCTGATGGTGTTCCATGGCCGCGGCGGGGGAATCAGTCGCGGCGGCAGCCGGACCGAGGCCGTCGTGAGCAGCCTGCCCACGGCCGTCGCGGGCGGACAACTGCGCGTTACCGAACAAGGCGAGACGATCAACGACCGCTACGGCCTGCAGCCGATCGCGTTGCGCACGTTCGAGCAGGGCCTCAACACCCTCGCTTTGGCTGTCGCGGGTGAGCGGCGCGAGACCGTCAAGCCGGGCTGGCAGGACGCGGTGCAGCTGCTCTCGGACGCGAGCCGGACGCGTTACCGAGGTTTCGTGCATGACGATCCGGGCTTCTTCGAATTCTTCCAGGCGGTGACGCCCGTCGATGTGATCGAACGCATGCAGATCGGCTCGCGGCCCCTGATGCGGGGCAGTGGCAGTGGCGTCGACACGATCCGTGCGGTGCCGTGGATGTTCGCGTGGTCCCAGAGCCGGCACATGCTGCCCGGCTGGTTCGGCGCGGGCAGCGGCCTGGCGGCAGTCATCGACGCCCATGGGGAAGCGCTGGTCGGCGAGATGTACCGGGACTGGCCGTTCTTCGCAGGGCTCCTGGACGACGTCGAGATGCGGCTCGCCCGCGCCGACATGGACATCGCCTGGCATTACGAGCGCTTGTACCAGGGCGACGTCGAACGGTATTCCACGGCGATCCGGCAGGAGTACGAACTGACGCGCCGCCTCGTCCTGCAGCTCAAAGGCTGCGCGCGGCTGCTCGATGCGGAGCCCACGCTGCAGCGATCGATCTGGCTGCGCAACCCGTACGTGGATCCGATCCACCTGATGCAGGTGCAGTTGCTGCGCCGCTGGCGCGCAGCGGGCTCGCCGAACGGCAAGCATCGCGCAGGCGACGACCCGAACTGGCGGCTGTTTCCGGCGCTGGTGGCGTCCGTGAACGGCATCGCGCACGGCCTGCAGGGCACGGGCTGACTCCGACTGCAGTTTTCCCTTGTTGACTGCGCAGGGCGTGAGGAATAGCGTCCTCAAGTCAGGCGCGACGGTGCCCGCCACCGACGCAACTCACGCCAACCAAAGGCAAAGGGAGATCGATTCACATGGCAGCGAAGAAGAAAGCGCGTCGTGCGGCGCCGCGCAAGGTCAGCAAAGCGAAGGCCGGCAAGGCCAGGCGTAAAGTCGCAACGAAGGCGAAGGCCGGCAAGGTCAAGCGCAAAGTCGTCAGGAAGGCGAAGGTCGCCAAGGCCAGGCGCAAAGTCGTCAGGAAGGCGAAGGTCACCAAGGCCAGGCGCAAGGTCGCCAAGGCCCGCAGCACACCGACCAGCCGCCGCGTCGCTGCCGTAAAGGCTGCCGCGAGGAAGGCCCCGGCCCGCACGCGTGCGGCCGTCAAGAGAGCCGTCGGTAAGTTGCCGCCGTCAGCCAAGCGCGCCCTGCGCAAGGCCGACCGCAACCTGAAGTCGGCCGAAAAGAGCATCGTCAAGGCGGTGAAGTCCGCGCAGAAGCAGGCTTCGAAGACCGCCGCGCAGGCCGGCTCGATGGTCAATGCCGCACAGGCGTCGGCTGAGAAGCAGGCCACGTCGATGCTGGATTCGGCCAAGGAAATGGCGGCCAAGGTCAGCGAGACGGTGCAGAGCGCTGTCGGCAACCTGGTGCCGGGCGAAAAGTAGTCTGATTCGTTGACTCGGGCCCTCCCTCCCGCACCCCGGGAGGGGGGTTCGCCTGCTCTGGGCGCGCCCTCAGCGCATGCGCGGAAACCGCATCCGCGATGGCAAAGCCGTCACATAGTCCGGATAGCTCTTGAGCATTCGGCACCCCTCACCGGGCGTCTGCTCGTACTGCTCGTCCCAGGGCAGCACGATCTCGATTTCGGCGACGCCCACTTCGACCATCTTCGGCAGGATCGGCGGCACGATCCGCGTGCGCTCGGCTTCGAGCATCGCGGCCAGGCCGCCATGAAGGCGATGGCTGCTCCACAGATCCTGCAGCGTGGCGCGGGTCGGCGGCGCCATCTTCATCTCGCCGCTCGCGACGTGCGTGCGAACGTCGGCTTCGCTGAGCCACGCGTGGTGGGTGAGTTCGCCGCGATCGACGCTCGCTTCCTGGTCTGGCGGCACGGTCAGCGCGAAGAAGCGCGTGTCGAAGCGCCGGCTCTCGAAAGCCGGTGTGATCCAGTGCGACCAGTACACGAGGCGCTCGACGTCGAGCACCAGGTCTTCATCAACGAGCATGCGTGCGAACTCGGTGGCATCGGCCGAGGCCGCCACGCGCCGTGCGGTGACGCGCGAGAGCGTTTCCGAGCCCCAATGTCCGCCGCCGCGCGGCCGTGCGAGCAGCACGCCCGACTCCTCGAACGTTTCGCGGCAGGCTGCCAGCAGCAATCCGCGCGCCGTGTCGAGGTCTATCGATGCGGTGTCGGCGTCGGCGTCGGCGCTCAGCATGCGCGAGCCGGTGTCGGCGATTGCGGCCTGGTCAGAGCGCGCGGCCAGTTCGGGCGAGAGGTCCGACGCTTCCATGCGACCGCCGGGAAACACCCACAGCCCGCCCATGAACGACAGGCCGGCAGCACGCTTGGTCAGGAGCACCTGCAGGCCGTCGCCGCTTTCCCGCAGCAGCAGGACCGTCGCGGCATGGGGAATCGTCGTCGTCACCGCGGAAGACTCAGGTGAGTTTGACCAGCTGCTTGCCGAAGTTCTTGCCGCGCAGCATGCCGATGAACGCTGCCGGTGCGGCGGCCAGGCCGTCCGCGATCGACTCGCGATACTTGATCTTGCCGGTTGCGATGCCTTTCGCGAGCTCGCCGAGCGCCTGCGGCCAGAACTCAAGGTGCTCGGACACGATGAAGCCGCGCAGCGAGAGCCGGTTGACCAGCAGGGCACGCGTGTTGTGGATGGCGATGTCGCCGCCTTCGTAACCGGCGATGAGTCCACAGATCGCGATGCGGCCGAACGCATTCATGCGGGCCAGTGCGGCATCGAGGCCGACGCCGCCGACGTTTTCGAACAGGCAGTCGATGCCGTTCGGCGCGGCTTCCTTCAGTGCGACGCTCATCGAACGGATGTCCTGGTGCTCGCGGTGGTCGATGCAGGCATCGAAGCCGAGTTCGTCTCGCACGTAGGCGCACTTCTCGGGACCGCCGGCAATGCCGACCGCGCGGCAGCCAGCCATCTTGGCGAGCTGGCCCACGACCGAACCCACGGCGCCGCTCGCTGCGGACACCAGCACGGTCTCGCCGGCCTTGGGTTGGCAGATCTGGTTCAGGCCGTACCAGGCGGTGACGCCGGGCATGCCGACGGGGCCGAGATAAGCCGAGAGTGGAACGTGTTTCGTGTCGACCTTGTTGAGGCCGGTGCCGTCCGAGACGCCGTATTCCTGCCAGCCCAGGAACCCTATGACGGCGTCGCCGGGGGCGAATTTCGGGTTCTGCGAGGCTTCGACGACGCCTGCCGTGCCGCCGAGCATCGTCTCGCCAATCGCCTGCGGCGCCGAGTACGACTTGGCGTCGTCCATGCGGCCGCGCATGTACGGATCGAGCGACAGGAAGTGATTGCGCACCAGCACCTGGCCGGGACCCACGGTGGGTACGGGAACATGCTCGAGGCGGAAGTTATCCGGCGAGACGGCGCCGCCCTGCGGGCGGCTGGCCAGGACGATGCGCTGGTAGGTCTGGGTCATGGTGGGCGGTGCTCCTCGTGCGAAGGAGCATCTTCGCACGGGGAGCGGCTTGGTGTCCGACGTGGGTGGTTGACGCGGTTGGAATCCTGGGTCGGGACCGCGCCTTTCAAGCATCGTGGAGCTTTCGTTCGGCGTATTCGAGCTTGGCCCGATCGGCCGTGCCGAGCATGGTCCTCACCGGGTCGAGAAACTTCACGACCGTGGCCAGATCCTTCGCATGCCAGGCCTCAGTCGCGCCGTTCAATGCCAGACGCAGACGATTCTCGGTTGCGTAGCGGGCGGCTTCGGCGTCGCGTTGAGTGACGAGGCGCGACCAAGCTCCTTCGTCGCCACGCAGTAGCGGCACGCAATACGTTGCCAGGAGCTTTGCCATGATCTCCAGCAACTGCCGCACCGACCTCTCGTCGCGCGCCGCGTAACCCGTGGGCTGAAGACAAGCCGGGACCGAGGACGCGCGGATGACTTCGTCAAAACCGAAGTCCGGTCCGCGTGCCGCGTCGCGTCTGTTCAGGCCGATGAAGACCTCGCTTGAGCGTTGACTGTCGTGACCCACGGCCAGTTTGCAGGCCGTGGATTCGTACATGGCCAGGTCGGGCTCTTTGGCGATACGCACGAAGCCGTGCCCGGTCAGTGTGGCTCCAAGGATCTCGTCTGCGATCAAAGTGAATTCACTCATGGTTTCGGTGGGTGATAGGCACCCGTCTCCGCGTTGTATTGCCAACCGTGCGATTCGAGCAGCTTGCGTTCGGCATTTAGGAAACGACCGGGTGAGCCGGGCGTCGCTCCCGCCGGGATCTGAAGGCCCGACGGTGTGCGATACGAGTCGTGAATGGGTTCCTGCCGGCGTATCTCAGCGCGAAGCTTCCCTGCGTTCTGCTGCCAGTTTGCCTTCGCCGACCCGCGGTTGGGAAGGAAGAGCATCCAGTCCCCGCGCTTCCAATTTCCGGCGGCGCCGCGTGTGAGGTTTCCGTCACGACCAGCGCGGTACAGATTCAGGCCGCCTGACTCGATTGCACTCGTCGACTTCGCTGCACGCCGTAATGCCTTCGTAGGCGCCAGAATCGACTGACACGGTTTGACGACGTCGCAAACGGTGAAGCCGACATAAAGAATGGCCGTGGCGTTGTCGCCCCGTTGTGCAGCGTCGTACGCGTCCCTGGCGTCGTGGACGGACGAGAGGATCAGGACGTCGACCGCGTTGATCCCGAGATCGATGAAGAGGCGTTCGAGGTTTTCCTGCGCGTACTCGTCGTCGACAGACGTTTCTGCCCAGGTCGACGTCGGTACGCCGCTTCCTGCCCCTCCCGGCGCACCTGCATACAGGATGGTGCCGCCGCAGGTAGGTGAGAAGGTCCCCGCACCGCACAGTCCCACGCCGTTCTGCGCCGACCGGCCGGGCAATGCGGTCGCCGGCGGCGGCGGCAAGCCGCCATGGTTAAGCAGGCCGTAGGCGAGCGAAGACAGGATCGAGTCGACAACGAATTTGCCGACATAGATCGAAAGGCCGCCGTCAACGAGGTAACCCGTGGGGTCCGTCGCGTTCAGCGGCCGGTTGCCGACGTACGCATACGGATTCACCGCCTGCGAGTCGCCCAGGTCGCCGATCAGCGGGTCGGCCGAGAGGAACCGGCCAAGTGCCGGGTCGTATACGCGACCGTTCATGTGGACGAGTCCGACGTTGTCGAGCATTTCGTGCCCGGTGAAACCCTGGCGGGTCGTGTTGGCGATGCCCAGCCAGTCCGGTGCGGTCGTTGCACTCCAGTTACCGCCGCGTCGGGTGCCGAACGTACCGAAGCTTTCCTTGGCAACCGTCACGCCCGCTTCGTTCAGCAACGTGTCGCTGCTGCCGAGGTGGTCTGGCATGACATAGGTCGTGGAACTCGTGGCATTCGAGTTGCGCGAGATGACGACGGTCGAACCGCCGGGTGTCGGCACGTAGTGCCGCCAGTACGTCACGCCGGTAGAGGTCGTGGATTCCTTCTCGAGCAGCCTGCCGAGGTATTGCGTCGTCTCGGTGCCGTTCTGGTAGCGTGCGACCTGGCGCCAGCGCTCGTGATCGGGACCGTAGGCAATCTGGGCCTGATAACCCGGTTTGCGCAACGTGGTTGGCAGGTTGAACGAAGCCCAGTCCTGGGCGAGGCCGTTGCGCGACGCAAGATTGCCGTTGCCGTCGTACGTGAACGTTTCACTGCCGGCGGCCGTCACTGCATGCGGTCGCGATGCGTTGCCGTAGGCGTAGCTCCCGATGTCCGATTTCTGCAGGATGTTGCCCGATGCGTCATAGCTCACGGACAGGTTCGCCGCTCCGTTCAGCGTGGAGTTCGTCACGCGATCGAGCCCGTCGTAGGTGAAGGCTTCGGCCAGGTTCTGATTCAGGTCGCGTCGCTGCAGGAGGTTGCCGGCCCCGTCCCACTGGTAGGCGAGGTTCTGGCGGGCGCTGCCGGCACCGGCGGGGCCCGCTTGCTGCGTTGTAAGGCGCTGTGTCGCCGCGTCATAGCTCGACGATCGCGAGATGGTATTGCCCGACAGCGACTCCTGGGTCGGCGCATCGAAATCGCTGACCGCGTCGAGCTTCCAGAGCGTGCGCGGCGTCGCCAGCGTGACGTCGTCGATCTGCGATGGCGCGCCGAAGCTGTACGAGTAGCGGAGCCGGAGTCGACCGCCCGATTGACCCGAGGGCACTGGACTGTACGGATAGGTCAGCGTGCCGATCTCGCCGATCGAGTTGTACGTGTAGTCGTACTTGTAGCTCTGGCCCGTCGTGATCGTGCGCTTGCTGACGCGGCCGAGGCCGTCGTAGGCGAGCGTTTCCGAATAGCCGAGGCCGGCCTTCGACTGCAATCGTCCGATGTTGTGAGCGGTCGCCGACGAGCCCCACGTCCAGGTGCTGGTGCCCTCGGGTTCGGTGCGGGACAGTCTGCGGCCGAGCGTGTCGTAGTCCGCAGCGAACGATCGCCCATTTGCGTCGGTCCAGGCGACGACTTCACCGAGCGAGTTGTGCGTAAAGATCCAAGCTCCAGCGTCCGCATCCGACCACTGCGTGCGGAACCCACGCACATCGTAGGTGCCGGTCGAGACCGCCCCGATGGCGTCCTGGATGCGATTGAGGTGACCGAGTGAGTCGTAGTCGTACCGCGTCGTGCCGCCGGGGGACGGATCCATCGCGCGACGCAGGTTGCCAGCGACATCCACGATGCGGGACCGCGAACGACCGAGCGTGTCCGTGAGTGTCGTGGTCCGACCGGAGTAGGTGAGGCTCGAGTTGCGAACGATTGCGCCGCCGCCGTCATAGTCGCGCTCGCTGAGCGGTCGACCGAGTGGGTCGAAGATCCGGATCGTGTGGCCGTTGAGGACGCTCGCATAGGGTCGCGATTCACGGGTCATGCGCCCCGCTGCGTCGTAGTCGTACGTCCGATGCAGCCAGGTGCCGAGCGCACCGTGGTACTCCTCCAGCCGCGGGCGCTCGTAGCCGTCGTAGTAGGAATGGTGCTCGCGGATCAGCGTGCCGTCGGCCGCGTAGTTGCGGTCGTACACGAGGAAGCGAAGTTCGCCCGTGCCCCAGCATCCGGTCGTGCCGCACGACTGGAAGGTCCACGTCCGGCGCGTGCCGTCGCTCGCCGTCTCGTTGACCCGGCGTCCGAATGGGTCGTGTGACCACGTCGTCGCCAGCCCGTTCGGATCCGTGACGCGCGTCGGCACGCCGAAGTCGTAGCGCCATTCGTAGGTCGTCGTTGCCGCTGCCGCGTTGGTGGCGGACTCGGGCAGCTGGCAGCGGCTGCCATAGTTGAAGCTCGCCGTCCTGGCCGCCATCGCCGTACCGTTGGGGTTCGAGCCCACGGTGCGCACAGAGTTCAGGTTGCCGCAGCCGTCGAAGCCGAACGAGGTGATGACCTTCAATGCGGGGATGTTCGGTTCGACCACCTGCTGCGTGATCCGGCATGGCACCGGGTCGGTCTCGTACGTCGTCGTTTGCGTCACGGCGGACTGGTCGGGTGCAGTGCTCGTCGTCGAGCGGCTGACGGGCAGGCCCAGGCACCAGTTGCCCGACGGGTCATTCATGTAACCGAGACTCAACGTCGAGCGCCACGCGCTGTTCACGTGCGGCGAGTATGGGTCCCGGTCCCAGGTGGTGTTCTGCACCTGAGTGGGATTGCCGTAGCCGTCGCCGTACGTGAACGTCGTTGCCGCTTCCGTCACCAGCGTGCCATTGAGAGCCCCGCCGTGTTCGAACTGCCTCAGGCTGGTGGACGCGACGAAAGGGAATGCGCGCTGTTCGCTGCCCGCCGGACCCATCGCCTGCAGGCCGAGGACCGCCTGCCATTGGCGCACGGGCGTCGAGCCGTTGGCCTGGAACACGTCGCGCTGCACGTGCATTCCTGTGTATGGGAACGCCCGTGACACGGTGTCGAGCGTGACGAGGCCCGTGCGTGTGTCCTCGATGCGTTGCGTCGCGAATCCCTGGAAGCCACGTCCTTGCAGGTGCAACTGCGCGCCGGAGTATTGCAATCGGTTGCGGTAGACGCCGCCGGTTCCGTCGGTTGCGCTGAACTCGCTCACCACGTACAGCGGGCCCTGGAAATCGGCCGCCGGAAAGACCGCGTCGTTCAGGCGCGTGTGGTTGCTGCGCGCGATCGAAACGTAGGTCGGGTTCTGGCGCACGCCGAACCCGTCGACGAACGCCGTGGCCAGATCGGCTGGCACAGCCGGGCCCGCGTGCAGCTGGTAGCGCAAGCGGTTGCCGTCGCGGTAAGCGAGATCGGTGAGTCCGTCGCCATCGGCGTCCAGGTCGAACCAGACGGTGGAGGTGGGCGCGCTGATACCCGTGCTGACAGGTGCAGCTGCGCCTTCGCCGGTCGAGCGCACGACGAACCACTGTCGCGTTGCGGCATCGATGTACAGCAGGTCGGCGCGACCATCGCCGTTCCAGTCCGCCGGGAGCGCCGTGTACAGCGTATTGCCGGTTGCGGCCGTTGCCCTGGTCGGGAGCTCGACAAAGGCGCCAGCGCAGTTCGAGACGAATACGGTCTGCACCTGGAGGATGTCGGAGCAGCCGTCGGCGTTCCAGTCGCCCATCGTCACCATCGACTCCTGCACCAGCAGTTTTTCGGTGCCGACTGTGAATGCGTTGCCGAAACCGTTCGACAGCAACGGCGTGGCAAAGAACTTCGAATTGCGGTCCAGCTTGTTGAAGGTCAGCGCGACGATGTCCGCGCGGCCGTCACCGTTGAGATCCGCGACGCGCAGGTTGTCCCAGGGCGTCGCCTGCCGCAGGCTCGGTATCGTCCACACGGACTGCGCGGTCGCAGCGAACTGAACTGCGAGCGAAGTGCTCGCGGGAGCGCTGACGTTGCGGCGCACGTTGATGGTCGGCGTCAGGCCGCCGCTCTGCGCCACGAGGTCGGCGAGGCCGTCGCCGTCGAAATCCGCTGCGCCGTATTCCCCGGTGGGGATCAGGCCGGTGTTCGCGGTGGTGAAGCCCGCGTTGGTGTAACCGGCGACGTACCAATACCCGTTCTGCACGACCAGGAATTGCGTGCGGCCGTTACCGGCGAAGTTGCCCGGAATGATCGTGTGTGTCGTGCTCGTCACCAGGCCGGTGTCGAGCGGAGCGGCGAAGCCCACTGGGGTTCCGAGGAGAATGCGCCAGCTCAATTTGCCGGTGCCGGCATCGACGGGATAGAGCAGGTCCGTGACGCCATCGCCGTTCAGTTCGAGGGGCACTGGCGCCCTGGCGGTCGAGACGGCCACGCCGGTATCGACCATGGGTTGCCAGCCGCTCGCGCCGCTCTGGTAGGTGATCGCGGTGGGCTGCAGGCACGTCGAGGCTGCACACTCCTGCACACTGGCCAGTCGCAGCCGTCCCGAGACCGGGGCGGTCTCGTAGCCAAGCGCGTACGTCTTGATCGGCGTCGCTGCGTCCATGACCTGGATCGCGATCCGGTCGAGCTGGTACGGATCGCGTACCAGGTTGCCGGCGAGGTAACCCGTGGGAACGTCGCTCGCAGGACGAGCGGAATATGCGAAGTCGACGCGATAGAAAGGGCCTGCGCCGGTGGCGGTCGTCGGGTAGGCAATCGAAGCGATTCGATGGGTACCGTTCGTGTACGCGCCGTACTGCGCTTCGTTGGCGTAAGTGAGGGTGATGGCATTGCCCGTGCCGACGCCTGCCCGGTCGCGGACACGCGACAGCGCCCAGGCACGAATCGTGGGCGACGCACCCGCATAGACGCGCGAATCGACGGTACCGCCGTACTCGTAGATCAACCCGTTCTTGGTCGTTACCGTGAATGAGGCGGGGCCGTTGCCTGCGGCGCCGTTCGCGACGATCCGCGAAAACGTCTCCACCTCGGTGGCATAGACGGCACCAGCCATGCCTTGCGTGCCGCTCACGAGCTTGAGTTGCTGGCCGTCGAGGCAGTAGCGATCGGCCAGGGTGTTGGTGACGCCGGCCGTAGCGCCGTCCTGGGCCCAGGTGCGATTGCAGCGCGCGATCGTCGAAAGCCCCGCGATCGACCAACCTACGCCAACAGAGCCGCTGCCGCCGCGGCTGGCATACACCAGCGCGAGATCGAGATCGACCTCGCCGACGCCCGGTGGCGTCCACAGCGGGATGCGATACGTTGCGGCACCCGAGTGCGAGACGCCGAACTCGGCGGGCGTGCGACCGGCGGTCGAAGCATCTGCGACACCGGCGAGCGCAGCGGTGGCGTAGGTGCCTGGCGTCCCCGCGCTTGCCAGCGAGCCGGACGCGCCAGCGCCGGATATGCCTGTGATCGAAGCTGCAATCAGTGCGATACCGATCGAGCGGCCGTGCCGGGCCAGCCACTGCATCCCTGCGTCATTCCACATCGCCGTCTCCCTGGTTGGCGGTTCATCGGGTTACGGCACGGACGTTCGCGCGTCGCGAGATCCCGGGAAACGCACATTTGCGGCGGAGAGGTGAAGATTCGCACTGCGCCGTTTGGCAAACCCGCACCGCCCGTTACACTGGCGCCATGAACTCCACATCCACCGTCGCGCGTGGCTTGACGCTGCTCGCACTCGCCGGGTTGCTTGCCGGGGTCGTGGGCTGTCGGGACGTGGTCACGTCTGCCGCCGGCGGCAGGGAAGGCACGTCAGCCTCCGCTGCGGCACGCAGCCCGGGCTACCTGACACCCGAACAACGGCCAGACAGCGTCGCGCTCATTCCGCCACCGCCGGCTCCGGGCTCGCCCGAGTTCGCAGCCGACGAGGCCATCTATCGCAAGTTGAGTGCGCTGCAAGGCACCGCGCGCTGGCGACTGGCGGCCGCGGATGCCAACCTCAAGTTCCCTGCGGCCGCCAACGTGTTCGCGTGCGCGGTCGGCATCAATGTGACTGACGCGACCACGCCGCGGCTCTATGCGCTGCTGCAGCGTACGGTCATCGATGCGGGGCAATCGACGGCCAAGGCGAAGCAGAAGTATCAGCGCGCTCGGCCGTTCGAAGAGACGGGCGACCCGACCTGCGTGCCCGAGGACGAACAGCTGCTGCGTGGCAATGCCTCGTACCCTTCGGGGCATGCGTCACTCGGGTACGTGTGGGGCGCAGTGCTGGCCGAACTCGCGCCGGATCGTGCCGATGCCGCTCGAGCGCGCGCCTACCAGTTCGGGCAGAGCCGCGTGGTCTGCCGGGTGCACCGCCAGAGCGACGTCGATGCCGGACGCGTCGTCGGCCAGGCCGTGTTCGAACGCCTGCACCAGGATGCGGAATTCGTCGCCGACATGGCAGCCGCGAAAGTCGAAGTGAAAAAGGCGCGCAGGCATGGCCCGCCTGCCGGCCGTGATTGCGGCGCGGAGGCGGCCGCGTTGCAGGCGACCGCGCCTTCGAATTGAGCGGACCACGCAGATGGTCTGAGCTCGCGCGGCGGCAAGCAGGCTTGCTGACAAGCAGGGCCTCTGCGGCGCTGCTCACCCTGTTGTGCACCTGCGGGCTAGCGCTCGCGCAACAAGCGGCACGTCCGATCGAAGCGCCGCCCGCGCCGATCGCCGCGGCGGAAAGCCCGCCGCCGCGGATTCCCGCAGCCGTGTTCGCACGCGATCCGGAGTACCGGGATCCCAGCATGTCGCCGCGCGGTACGCAGGTGATGGCGCGAACCAGCGTCGACGGACGCGAGCGGGTCGTCATCCACGGCCTGGTCGCAGACCAGGCCATGCTCCTGCCATCGCCGCCCGATGCGCAGGTCGATTGGTTCGAGTGGGCGGGCGAGGGCCGCGTGCTCATCAGCCTCGGCTGGACCAGGACGATCGACGGCGAGGAGTCCTACGTCACGCGGCTGGTCGTTTTCGACATCGCCACGAAAACGTCGAAGTTGCTGGGCGACAAATTCGGCGGCCTGGAAGGCGACGATGTTCTGTACGTGGACCCGGCCGGGCAGTGGTTGCTTCTCTCCATGCAGGAGACTCGCGACGAGTATCCGACCGTCTTCCGCTACGACCTGGCGACGGGCGAGCGCACGGCAGTGGTCAAGCCGAAGGAAGATGTCTGGGAGTGGTACGCCGACTCGGACGGGGTCGTTCGAGCGGGCCTCGGGTTCCTGAGCAAGTCGTGGTTCATGCTCTATCGCAAGAGCGCCGACGAACCTTTCCGCAAGCTGGGCCACGCCAGTTACGAGGATGATTCCGCGGGCTTGCTGCTGCTCGGGCTGGCAAGCGGTTCGGATGACGGCTACCTGCTCTCGGACCAGCAGACCGGGCGCTACGCGCTTTACCGGTACAACTACGCGACGCAGCAGATCGGCGAAGTGGTGTACGAAAACCCCAGCAACGACATCGACGACTACGTACTGAGCCGCGACGGCAAACGCGTGTTGGCGGTTGCTTTCACGGACGACCGCGATCGCGTGCTGTGGCTCGATCCGGCCATGCGAGCGCGCCAGGAAACGCTCGAAGCCCGGTTCCCCCGCATGTCGGTGCTGTTCGTTTCGCGCGACGAAGCGCGCGAACGCTTCATCGTCTGGGTCGGCGGCGCCAACGATCCGGGTTCGTATTACATCTACGCGCCATCCACGGACCTCCTGCAGCGGCTCGCGCGCATCAACGGACAGCTCGATCCGGCCCAACTCGCCGCGACCGAGTACACGAGTTACCAGGCGCGCGACGGCCTCGAGATCCCTGCGTTCCTGACCATGCCCAGGGGACGCGAGGCCCGCGGGTTGCCGCTGATCGTGATGCCGCACGGCGGGCCATACGATGTGCGCGACTTGCTGGGCTACGATCCAGAGGTGCAGTTTCTTGCGAATCGCGGCTACGTCGTGCTGCAGCCGAATTACCGCGGATCGTCAGGTTATGGCACTGAGTTCGCCGCCAGGGGCGAAGGGCAGTGGGGTCGCGCGATGCAGGACGATCTCGACGATGGCGTCGACTGGCTCGCGAGCCGCGGCATCGTCGATCCGAAGCGGGTCTGCCTCTACGGCAGTTCCTACGGTGGCTACGCAGCGCTGTGGGGTGTCACACGCAATCCCGAACGGTACCGGTGCGCTGCCAGCTTTGCCGGCGTGACCGACGTTGCGCGACAACTGAAGTACGTTTCGTACCAGCTGAGCGGTGCGGACCGCGGCGACTGGCAGCAAACGGTGCGGGGCGAGAAGGGATTCGCGCTCGATTCGATTTCGCCGCTCGAGCAGGTCAAGCGGCTGACGCGGCCGGTGCTGCTCGCACATGGCGACGCGGACAAGACGGTGCTTTACAAGCAATCGACGCTGTACCGCGACGCGCTGGTCAAGGCCGGCAAGCCGCACGAGTTCGTGGGCTATCCCGGTGAAGGCCACGGGTTCGAAAACCAGGAAAATTTCGCCGACTGGCTGACTCGCCTCGACGCGTTTCTGCAGGCGAACAATCCGGCGCAATAGCCGCCGGCGAGAGGAGGAATGACGATGCACCAGAGCCGATTGGCGGGATTCATCATCGACTGCAATGTGCCGGACCTCGCAGCCGCCGCGGCGTTCTGGGGCGCAGCTCTGCGCATGGACGTCAAGGAATTGCCGGCCGACGAAGGCAGCAAGTACATGCGGCTCGTCGATCCCGAGAGCCGGCTGCACATCGAGGTGCAGACGGTTGCGCATCCGAGCCGCGTCCACCTGGACATAGAATCGACCGATGTGGAAGCGGAGGTGGTGCGACTCGAAGGGCTCGGAGCCACGCGTGTGGCGCAGGTCCACACGTGGTGGGTCATGGAAGCGCCCACCGGCCAGCGGTTTTGCGTGGTGCGCAAGAGCTCGCAGCCCGCGGCGCTCGAGCGCTGGCACCGCATCGTCGAGACGCGCGACATCAAGGACCTCGATGACTTGCTGGCCGACGATGCGGCCTTCGAATCCCCCGCCGTGCACACGCCGCAGCGGGGCAAGGCGATCACCCACAAGTACCTGGCCGCGGCGAGCGTCGTCCTGATGAACGACAGCTTTCGCTACGTGGGCGAATGGCACGGTGAGCGCTCCGCCGTGCTCGAGTTCAAGTGCATGCTGGGCGAGATCGAAGTCGACGGCATCGACATGATCGAGTGGAACGCGGATGGGCGGATCTCGCGCTTCAAGGTCATGGTGCGGCCGATCAAGGCACTGCAGACGCTGATGCCGCTGATGGCGGCAGAACTCGCCAAGGTCTGAGCCGATCCGGCGCCGCCCTCAGCGGTGCCGGAGCTTCAAGGCCAGCACTCCGCCCGCCAGTACCAGCGTGATGGCATTGCAGACGATGACGGGCCAGCTCACGACCATCAGGCCATAGGCCAGCCATAACGCCACGCCAAACGTGAACAGGCTGTACATGCGCAGCGAGACGCCGCTCAGGTCGCGCGTCTGCCAGGATTTCAGGACCTGGGGGACGAATGCAGTGGTCGTCAGGGCGCCTGCGGCGAAACCAACGGTATCGATGAGTGTCAGCGGCATGTGCGTAGCATGCTGCCTGTCCGGTCGGGCGTCCATAACTGGTTGATTTGCAATCGATTACAACCAGAATGCTCGTGTCGGGTGCATCGCCGCCCCGCCGGGGTCGCAAGCGGCTAAACTGCGCGGCCCCATGCAGACCGACCCCCGCGTTTACGTCGATGCCGATGCCTGTCCCGTCAAGCAGGTCGTGCCAGCCGACGTGGTGGTGACTGCCTACACTTCTGCTTCCATGGCGCCCTGATGCTTTCCACGACCAATCTCTCGATCCAGTTCGAAGCCAAGCCGCTGTTCGAGCACGTCTCCGTCAAGTTCAGCGACGGCAATCGCTACGGGCTGATCGGCGCCAACGGCAGTGGCAAGTCCACGCTGATGAAGATCCTGGGCGGCGAACTGGAGCAGAGCTCCGGCGACGTCGTGCTGCAGACCGGCATGCGCATGGGCAAGTTGAACCAGAACCAGTTCGCCTACGAAGACGAGCGCGTGCTGGATGTCGTGATGCAGGGCCACGCCGAAATGTGGAAAGCGATGCGTGAGCGCGACCTGATCTACGCCAATGCGGAAGCGACCGACGAAGACTACATGCGAGCCGCCGAGCTCGAAGGCAAGGTCGCCGAGTACGACGGCTACACGGCCGAAGCACGGGCGGGCGCGATCCTGATCGACGCCGGCATCGACGAATCGAAGCACAACCTGCCGATGCGCGAGATCCCGCCGGGCCTGAAGCTGCGCGTGCTGCTGGCGCAGGCGCTGTTTTCACGGCCGGACGTGCTGCTGCTCGACGAACCGACCAACAACCTCGACATCCACTCCATCGGCTGGCTCGAGCGCACGATCAACGCGTACGACGCGACCATGATCATCATCAGCCACGACCGGCACTTCCTGAACCAGGTATGCACGCACATCGCTGACCTCGATTACCAGCAGCTCAAGATCTACCCGGGTAACTACGACGACTTCATGCTCGCGTCGGTGCAGGCACGGCAGCGCGTCGAATCGTCGAACGCCAAGGCCAAGGCACAGATCTCGGACCTGCAGGAATTCGTGCGCCGCTTCTCGGCCAACGCGTCGAAGGCGCGGCAGGCCACGTCACGCAAGCGCCAGCTCGAGAAGATCAAGATCGAAGAGATCCGGCCCTCGTCGCGGCAGAACCCGTACATCCGCTTCGAGCAGGCGAAGAAGCTCTATCGTTCGGCGGTGACCGTCGAGGGCCTGACGTTCCGCTACCCGGGCGCCGACAATGACGTCTTCACCAACCTCAAGTTCACGATCGAGGCCGAGCAGCGCGTCGCGGTCATCGGCCCGAACGGCATCGGCAAGACCACGCTGATGCGCTGCCTCGCGGGCGACCTCACGCCGACCAGCGGCACCATCACCTGGGTCGAGAACGCGCAGGTCGGCTACATGCCGCAGGACCCGAGCGCGGAGTTCGAACAGAAGACGGACCTGCTCACCTGGATGTCGACCTGGACCGGCAAGGCCGACGATGAGCAGATCGTGCGCGCCACGCTCGGACGCCTGCTGTTCTCGGGTGACGAGACCAAGAAGCAAGTGAGGGTGCTGTCGGGTGGCGAGAAGGGCCGCATGATGTACGGCAAGCTGATGCTGACGCGGCCAAACGTGATGCTGCTGGACGAGCCGACCAACCACATGGACATGGAAACGATCGAGTCGCTGCAGATCGGGCTGGAAAAGTACCCGGGCACGCTGATCTTCGTGTCCCACGACCGCGAATTCGTGGGCGGGCTGGCCAACCGCATGATCGAGCTGAAGCCCGACGGCAGCATCACCGACTTCACTGGCACTTACGACGAATACCTCGAGGCCCAGGGCCTCGAGTCCTAGGTTGGGCGGGTGCTCGCTCGACCTGGCACCCTGCGCGCCGTCGACCGAAGCGCGTATAAGAAGTGACGGGGCTTCTTTTTCGGCGGTACCAGCGTCCGAAGTCGCCTGCTGATGTCACTTCAATCGGGAGCAGGAAACATGAATCGCGACGAAGGCGTCGAATCTTCGGTCTCACGCCATGCGGAGCAGTTCGTCGCGATCTGGAACGCTCACGACATGGAGCGCCTGCAGGACCTCTACGCCGAGGACGCGGATTTCGTGAACGTCATCGGCATGCGCTGGACGGGCGCAAGCGAGATCGCACGCATGCACGTGCTGCTGCACGAATTGCGCATGCGACAGACGACGCTGGTCAGCGAGGGAATGACGGTACGCGTGCTGGCGCCGTCGGTGGCCGTCGTGCACGACACCTGGGTGCTGACGGGCGATCCGGGCGCACCGGGTTGGAAGACCGGTGAGCAGCGCCGCGGCATTCTCGTGCACGTGCTGAAACTGGACGGCGCGGGCAAGTGGCACATTGCGGTGTCG
>JAPLSF010000058.1 GCA_026398785.1 Pseudomonadota bacterium
GTCGTTCACGTATTCGCCATCCTGGAACTTCTGCTCGTACAGGACGCTGAATTCGTCGCCTTCGCGCAGGTCGAGCGCGAAGTCGATGTCCCAGCCGAAGATCTGGTTGGCGAGCGTCATGATCGTCTCGGCCGACATGCCTGCTTCCTGGCCAGCTGCGAAGAGCGAGGACGTGATCTGTGCGCGACGGCCGACGATCTCGGTCTCGAGCGGGTTCTCGATGTAATTCACGGCAAAGCCGTCGTCCGAGCGCGCGACCGACAGTGTCAGCGTGTTGCTGATCTGGCGGTTCAGCGACTGCAGCGCGCCGTCGACGTGGGTGAACGTGATGATGTCGCCTGGCCGCACGATATCGAGCGCACGGCGGACTTCGGGACGCTGGCGCAGCTCGGCGAGCGCCGCCATGTCGATGCCGACGGAACGGAAGATCTGGTCGAGCGTGTCATTGCGCTGAACCGTGTACTCGATGTTCGCGGGGAAGTCTTCGTCGGTGGCCGTCGCGGTCGTGGGTCCTGTCGACTGCGAGGCGACGAGCTCCGTGAGGTCGACCGACGTCGGCGCGTCCTGGCGGGGCCAGGCAGCGAGCGCAAGGATGCCGGCCACGGCGGCTACCAGCGGCAGGCTGGTCCCGGCGAGCCAGCGGCGGCGCGCGGACCCAACGCTGCGTTCGGGTGCTTGCTCGCGCGCCGGCGTTGAAAAATCAGACGGTTGCAATGGCCACTCCCGTTGAGCAGTGGCGCGTAAAGTAGTTGCGCGGACGCTACGAGTCAACTGCCCGGGAGGCGTTTTTCTCAACTTGTTCAGAGTCTTGCGCAAGACATGTACGGATTGTGACGGCGCTCACCTTGTCCCTGGCGTTGCCTGCACCGTCGGCAACCCCTACAGTCCCGCGCCTTGCACTGCGATAACGCCTGGAGCGTGCCGATCGATGTTGCCTGCCGACCAACAACTGGCTGAACTGCGCCGCGGCGCCTCCGAGGTGCTGCTGGAAGCCGACCTGCTGAAAAAGCTGGCCCGCGGCCAGCCGCTCCGGGTCAAGGCGGGTTTCGACCCGACGGCGCCGGACCTGCACCTCGGCCATACGGTGCTGATCAACCGGATGGCCATGTTCCAGCGGCTCGGCCACGACGTCATCTTCCTGATCGGCGATTTCACGGGACTCATCGGCGACCCGACCGGGCGCAATGCCACCCGGCCGCCCCTGACGCCCGACGAGATCAAGGCGAACGCGGAGACGTACCAGGCACAGATCTTCAAGATCCTGGATCCGGCGCTCACCCGCGTGGAGTTCAACTCGACCTGGATGAGCGCGCTGGGCGCGGCGGGCATGATCCAGCTTGCGGCGAAGCACACGGTGGCCCGCATGCTCGAGCGCGACGATTTCTCGAAGCGCTACAAGTCCGGCCAGGCGATCGCCATTCATGAATTCCTGTACCCGCTCGTGCAGGGCTACGACTCGGTGGCCCTGCAGGCCGACGTCGAGCTCGGTGGCACCGACCAGAAATTCAACCTGCTCGTGGGCCGGCAGCTGCAGGAGGCGTACGGCCAGGAGCCGCAGGTCGTGCTCACGATGCCACTGCTCGAGGGGCTCGACGGCGGCAACAAGATGTCGAAATCACTCGGCAACTACATCGGCATCGCGGAGCCCGCCGACCAGATGTTCGGCAAGCTGATGTCGGTTTCCGATGACCTGATGTGGCGCTGGTTCGACCTGCTGTCGTTCCGTACCAATGCCGAGATCGAGCGGCTGCAACAGGCGTGCGCCAGCGGCGCCAACCCCCGCGACGCCAAGTTCGAGCTGGGCGTGGAAATCGTCGATCGGTTCCATGGTCCAGGGGCTGGCAACCGGGCCCGCGACGAATTCATCGCACGCTTCCAGCAGGGCGCGCTGCCAGCGGACGTCGCCGAGGTCACACTGCAGGTTGGCGCCGAGGGCATGGGCCTCGCGCACGTGCTGAAAGGGGCGCAGCTGGTGGCGAGCACGAGCGACGCCATGCGGCAAGTCAAGCAGGGTGCCGTGCGCGTGGACGGCGAGCGCGTGGAAGATGCGGCACGCAGGTTTACCGCAGGAAACACGCATGTTTTCCAGGTCGGCAAGCGTCGCCTCGCGCGCGTCACGCTGGCGATTTCGGCCAGTTCCTGAGGCCTGACCGCAGGGCGTACGCCGGGCCGGCGGACGCGGCGAAAAAATATTCCCCGCAAGTGTTGACGACCCTTCGTTCGGAGCTATACTTCGCGCCCTTCCGCAGTCACCCAGCCTCTCGGCTTCGGTGGCCAGCTGAAAAAACCCCGGCGAAATAACTTTTCGAAGGTGTTGACAGCATCGGAAACTGCCGCATAATAGGCGGCTCACCTCGGCTGGTTCCGAGGTTGCTCTTTAAAAATCGAAACAGGTAATTTGTGTGGGGACTCGCGTCGATCGTTTGTGAGTGCAAACATCGGAACGAGAACCAATTGATAGCCAGTTAATTACTGAAAGTTAGTTGGGACTTTCTCCGAACTAAAGTCGCAAGACTTCAAGTGAAGAGTTTGATCCTGGCTCAGATTGAACGCTGGCGGCGTGCTTAACACATGCAAGTCGATCGGTAACAGGTGTAGCAATACATGCTGACGAGAGGCGGACGGGTGAGGAATATTTGGGAAT
>JAPLSF010000054.1 GCA_026398785.1 Pseudomonadota bacterium
TCGTCGGAGGTGTTGGAAGCGACTTCCTTCACCATCTGCGCGCCCATGTTCTCGAACTTGTCCTTGAGCTCGATTTCCTTCGCGACCGACACGCCGTCCTTGGTGACGGTGGGGGCGCCGAAGCTCTTCTCGAGCACTGCATTGCGGCCCTTGGGGCCAAGCGTCACCTTGACCGCATTGGCCAGGATGTTGACGCCGCGGAGCATGCGGGTGCGGGCGTCATCGCTGAAACGTACTTCTTTTGCTGCCATGTCTGTGTTCTCCGATTACTTCTCGATGACTGCCATCACGTCTTCTTCACGCATGACGAGGTATTCCTCGCCATCGACCTTCACTTCGGTACCGCTGTACTTGCCGAAGAGGATGTGGTCGCCGACCTTGATGTCGAGCGCGCGAACGTTGCCGTTCTCGAGGATCTTGCCCTTGCCGACGGCGACGACCTTGCCGCGGATCGGCTTCTCGGCGGCGCTGTCGGGGATGACGATGCCGCCCGGCGAGCGGGTTTCGGCGTCGAGCCGCTGGATGATCACGCGATCGTGGAGCGGACGAATCTTCAACTTGTCTGCCATTGCTGCAAACTCCGTGCTGCTTTGTTCAGCCGTTTAGGGGGAAGTCGGGATCGCGCCATTGTTAGCACTCTCCCGATGCGGCTGCTAATAATAGGCGGACCGAGCCGCTTTTCAAGGGGAACGTGGGGTCGGCGCAACGTTTCGGACCCCGCCGGGGTCGTTCGAGGACCCGGTTCTGACGACCTAAAGTATTGTTTTTATTACTTAATACGGCCGTTTCCACCGCGCTGGCGGCGGCTCGCGGACCCGGTCAAGCGATTGCGATTGATTCTTGAGCAGAATCACGCATGGGCCGTGAACGTCGTCCCGGCGAGCCGGTCCATGTATCGTTCGTGCTCGCACCGACGCCACCCGACGGACTCACCACCTCATGTCATTGCTCGCCGCCCTGCCGGTCCGCCGCTGCCTGCGCCTGCTGGCGCTGCTGCTGCCGCTCTTTGCCGCCGCACGTCCGGGCCTGGCCGCCGACGAAGACTTCCTCCCGGTGCGCTCGGCGTACAAGGTGGCGGTATCGGCCGAGCCGGATGAACTGGTCGTCCGCTTCGATATCGCTCCCGGCTATTACCTCTACCGCGACCGGCTCGGTTTCGAAGCGGCAACGCCGGGCGTCACGCTCGGCCAGGCGAGTCTGCCCGTCGGGCTCGACCACGAGGACGAATTCTTCGGCAAGCAGGTCATCTATCGCGACAATGTGCAGATCGGCGTGCCGGTCACATTCAGCGGCACGCCTCAGGATTTCGACGTCAAGGTGAAGCTGCAGGGGTGTGCCGATGCGGGCCTCTGCTACCCGCCGCAGACCTGGACCGTGCCAGTGACGTGGCCCAAGGGTGTCGCCGGCACTCCACCGGTTCCGGTCGCTGGCGCCACGCCCGCGAACAGTGGCGGCTTCAACCTGCGCTCGCTGCTCGGCAGCGGTGCGAAGTCCGATGCGGATTTCCTGCCCGCCGACCGCGCTTTCGTGTTCTCGACGGAGAGCACCTCGCGCGACCGTGTACGACTGCGCTGGGACATCGCGGACGACTACTACCTCTATCGCGACAAGGTCACGGTCAAGTCGGCCGGGACCGACGTGCAGCTCGGCAGCGTGTCGATCCCCGGTGGTGAAACGAAGCACGACGAGTATTTCGGCGAACAGGTCGTCTTCCACGACCAGATGCTCGCCGACGTGCCGGTTGTCGCCGCGGCGGGCGTCACCGAGGTGCCACTCGAGATAACGTACCAGGGCTGCGCCGATGCCGGCCTCTGCTACCCACCCATCAAGAAGACCGTAGTCGTGAAGCTGGCAGCGACGGCGGTCGCCGCGGCTGCCGATGGCGCTGCCAAACCCATGCGCTCCGAGCAGGACCTGCTCGCCGACAAGATCCGCGACGGCAACCTGCTCGCGGTGCTGGCGACGTTCTTCGGCTTCGGCCTGCTGCTCGCCTTCACGCCCTGCGTGCTGCCCATGGTGCCGATCCTGTCCGGCATCATCGTCGGCGCCGGCGGCGGCAAGCCAGTCCCGCGCAGCCGCGCGTTCGCGTTGTCGGTTGCCTACGTGCTCGGCATGGCACTCACGTATACGATCGCGGGCGCCGCCTTCGCGGCGGCCGGCCAGCAGGCGCAGGCGTTCTTCCAGAAACCGTGGATGATCGCGCTCTTTGCCGCACTGTTCGTGTGGCTCGCGCTCGGCATGTTCGGGCTCTTCAACCTGCAGGTGCCCGGCTGGCTGCAGGAGCGCGTCTCGCGCATCAGCGACAAGCAGCAGCAGGGAACACTGCTCGGCACTGCGATCATGGGCGCGCTGTCGTCGCTGATCGTGACGGCCTGCGTTGCGCCGCCGCTGGTCGCCTCGCTCGCGGTGATTGGCCAGAGCGGTGACGTGTTCCGCGGCGGTGCGGCGCTGTTCGCAATGAGTCTCGGCATGGGCGCACCGCTGTTGCTCGTGGGTGCCTCGGCCGGCGAACTCCTGCCGCGTGCAGGCGCCTGGATGGACACCGTCAAGCAGGTGTTCGGCATCATGATGCTGGGCGTGGCGATCTGGATGCTGGGGCGCATCCTGCCCGGTCCGGTCACGCTGGCACTCTGGGCGGCGCTCGCCTTCGTCACCGGCTACTGGCTGCTGCTGATGGGCGGCCGCGATCAGAACCGCGGCGCGACCATAGTCCGTCGCGGGTTCGGCGCGCTCGCGGCGATCTACGGCGTGTTGATGCTGGTCGGTGCGCTGTCCGGGCGCAGCGATCCGCTGCAGCCGCTGGTCGGCGTGGTCGGCGCACCTGCGGGTTCTCCCGGTGCAGCCGTCTCGGGCGAGGTCCATGCCGGAGCGCACTTCAAGCGGATCAAGAGCGTCACCGACCTCGATGCGGCGATCGCTGCCGCGAATGCGGCTGGCAAGACCGTGATGCTCGATTTCTACGCGGACTGGTGCGTGTCCTGCAAAGAGATGGAGAAGTACACGTTCCCCGAATCGTCCGTGCAGGCCGCGCTGGCGAACGCCGTGCTGCTGCAGGCCGACGTCACGGCCAACGACGATACCGACCAGGCGCTGATGCGGCGCTTCGGCATTCTCGGTCCGCCGTCGATCCTGTTCTTCGGTCGGGACGGTGCCGAAAAGTCGGACTACCGCGTCGTGGGATTCAAGCCGGCGGACGAATTCGCAACGCACGTCCAGCAGGCATTCGGGGGCCAGCCGCAATGAACGGCCGCACGCTCATCGTCATCGCGGCACTGGCCGGACTCGCCGGCGCTGCCGGCTATTACTTCGTCGTGCAGCCACGCACGACCGCCCCGGCCGTCGTCGAGGCGCCGGCGCCGACAACCATCGAGCCTGCGGCCGCACCGCCGACGCAGCTCGCTGCCGTCATTCCCGAGTTCAAGCTGGCCGACCGCGAGGGCATTCCGCGCTCGCTCAGGGACGACTGGCAGGGCAAGGCGCTGATCGTCAATTTCTGGGCGACCTGGTGCGCGCCCTGCCGCCGCGAGATTCCCCTGCTCAACAAGCTGGCCGCGGATCACGCCGGGGAAAACTTCCAGGTCGTCGGCGTCGCCATCGACTTCCGCGACAAGGTCCTCGACTACGCCAGGGAAACGCAGATCGACTACCCGCTGCTGATCGGGGAGCAGGACGCGCTGGACGCGGGTGGAGCCTTCGGCGTCGACGCGGTTGGCCTGCCGTTCACTATCTTCACCGACACGGGCGGCCGGGTGATCGCCCTGCACATGGGTGAGTTGACCGCTGACGAGGCGGCCATCATCCTAGGTGCCGTCCGCGACGTGAACGCGGGTCACACCGATCCCGCCCAGGCCCGCCAGGCCATCGCCGCCGGCCTCGCGGCGCTGCCGCCCGAGCCGGAACAGAAAAGCGCCGGATAAGCTTGGATAAGACGTCATCTCCGGCGAACCGGAACAAAAACCTGTCGCCAATTGGCGACAGATGGGGGTAGACTGCGCGCCCAACCACGCCTCCACTTGCCGAAGGCCATGGCGCACATCCTGCTGCTGAACGGACCCAACCTGAACCTGCTTGGCAGTCGCGAGCCCGGCATGTACGGCCAGGTCACGCTCGAGCAGATTCATGCGCGAGCGACGCAGCTGGCCGCGGAGTTTGGACATAAGCTGACGGCGCTGCAGAGCAACGCGGAAGCAGAGCTGATCGAATGCATCCACCAGGCGCCGGACAGCCATGTCGCCTACATCGTCTTCAACCCGGCCGGCTTCACGCACACGAGCGTCGCGCTTCGTGACGCGCTGCTGGCGGTCAAGATTCCTTTCATCGAGGTCCACCTGAGCAACGTGCACGCGCGCGAAACGTTCAGGCACCACTCCTACTTCTCCGACATCGCGGTCGGGACCATCACGGGTCTCGGCGCCGTCGGTTACGAATTGGCGCTGCGCGCCGCCAGCCAGCAGCTGGCCGCCGGTAAACCCGGCAACGCGCCGCTGCCCAACTGATTCGCGATCCGGGGGGGATCACACCAAGATGGATATCCGCAAGGTCAAGAAACTGATCGAACTGCTGGACGAAACCGGCGTCGCCGAGATCGAGATCAAGGAAGGCGAGGAATCGGTCCGCATCAGCCGGAACCCGAGCGGCGCCACCTTTGCGATGATGCCGCAGCACATGATGTATGGGCCGCCCCCTGCGCCGGCGGCTGCACCGGCCGCG
>JAPLSF010000200.1 GCA_026398785.1 Pseudomonadota bacterium
GGTGCTGCCCGTCGAACCCGACGGCAGCGTGCTCGCCGAGCATGCGGTGGCGATGCGCGCTGGACGCATCGTCGCCGTGCTGCCCACTGCCGCGGCGCTCGCCACCTACTCGCCCGCCGAACTCGTCGAACGTCCGCAGCATGCGATCCTGCCGGGACTGGTCAATGCGCACACGCATGCGGCCATGACGCTGCTGCGCGGCCGGGCTGAAAACCTGCCGCTGGCACCATGGCTGCAGGACGCGATCGCACCAATCGAACGACGCTGGGTCGACCCCGAGTACGTGCGCGACGGCACGGAACTGGCCATTGCGGAAATGCTGCGCGGTGGCGTCTCCTGCTTTGCCGACATGCAACTCTGGCCGGAGGTGGTTGCACGCGCGGCAGCCGACGCGCACATCCGCGTCAGCGTCGGATTGGTGGTAGAACAGGCCGCTTCGCGCTGGGCTGCCGATCCCAACGAATACATCGAGAAAGGCATGGCGTTGCGGGATGACTACCGCGGCGATGCGCTGGTGGCAACGCACTTCGCCCTCGAACCCTCGCATGCCCTGGACGACACCACCCTGGCCAGGGTGCGACGGCTCGCCGACGAGCTCGAGATTCCGGTGGCCCTGCCCGTGCACGAGTCGACATGGGAAGTCGCGGAGAGCCTGGCTCGCCACGGCGCGCGGCCGCTGGACCGGTTGGTGCGACTCGGGTTCGCCAGTCCGTTGCTGGTCGCGGTGCATGGCACGCAACTGTCGCCGGCGGACATCGCTGCGCTTGCGGCCTGTGGCGCCGCCGTCGTGCACTGCCCCGAATCGAATCTCAAGCTGGGCAGCGGTGTCTGCCCCGCCGCGGACCTGGTCGGCCGCGGCGTGCGGGTGGCACTGGGGACGGATGGAGCCGCATCGAACAACGACCTCGACCTGCTGTCAGAGATGCGTACGGCCGGACTGCTCGTGGCTGGCGTCAGCGCGCGGCCCGGTGCGCTGGTCGCTCGCGACCTGCTGCGCATGGCAACGCTCGAGGGTGCGCGTGCGCTCGGGCTCGGCGACAGCACGGGCAGCCTCGTGGCGGGCAAGTGGGCGGACCTCTGCTGCGTCAATCTGCGCACAGCGGGCAGCTGGCCCGTGCACGACGTCGAGGCCGCGCTGGTCTATGCGTGCAGCTCGCGGCAGGTCACGGATACCTGGGTGGCGGGCCGCCGTGTGTATGCCGAGGGCTCGCTGCGTTACATCGACGAAGAATCCGTGCTCGAACGGGCCGAAGCGTGGCGTGCTCGCATCGATGCCGTGCATGGCGGGAGTAATCACTGATGTCGGCAACCCCAGGACACGCAAACGAACACCGCAACGTCGACCCCGCGGAAATCGCCCGCTTCGAAGCGGCCGCCAGCCGCTGGTGGGATCCGCAGGGCGAAATGCGTCCGCTGCACGACCTGAACCCGGTGCGTCTGCAGTACGTCGAGCGCGCAGGAAGCCTGGCCGGGCTCCAGGTGCTCGACGTGGGGTGCGGCGGCGGGCTGCTGGCCGAAGCGATGGCGCGCAAGGGCGCGCTGGTCACGGGTCTCGACCTTGCAGACGAGCTGCTGCAGGTGGCGAAGCTGCATGCGCTCGAAGCCGGCGTCGAGGTGAACTACGTGCTCGAGGCGGCCGAGTCGCATACGCAAGTCCATGCCGGCGAATACGACGTCGTCACTTGCATGGAAATGCTCGAGCACGTGCCCGATCCCACGTCGGTCATCGCTGCGCTCGGACGCCTGGTAAAACCGGACGGCCACCTGTTCGTCTCGACGCTGAACCGGACGCCGAAGGCCTATGCGCTGGCGATCCTGGGCGCCGAGTACGTGTTGCGGTTGCTGCCGGCCGGCACGCACACGTACGACAAGTTCATCCGCCCGTCCGAACTCAAACAGTGGTCGCGTGCGGCCGGACTCAC
>JAPLSF010000306.1 GCA_026398785.1 Pseudomonadota bacterium
CCAGACGATCTTGCGATTGACCACGCCTTCACCCAGCAGAACGGCACCCACTGCATACGGCAACTCGGCCACGGCCAACGCGGCGAAATAGGTGCGCAGGCGAACACGCAGATATCCGCACAGGTAGCCTGGAATTTCTGATGGCAGCGCCAGGCACAGCAGCAGGACCATGACGAACGTGACCTCATCCGGGGCACGCTGGCGGTAGAAATCGAACTGGCCTGAAATTCTGGGTGCGTTTCCCTGCGACCGGCGCAGCCCGCGACCCAGCGCATAGGTGCACAGGCCACCCAGCAACCAGCCGAGCCACAGCAGGACAAGCGTGACGGTGTTGCCCCAAGTGTAGACGGCCGCCGGCAACAGCAGCGCGCTCGAGAAAAACGCGAGTATCGCCGACATGGCGGCGAACAGCACGAATACGACGGCGCCAAGGCGAGGGTGCGCGGCAATCAGGGGTTCTGCGGCAGCGAGCGCGCGCTGCAGGCCTGCGTAGACCCCATCGAGGGAAAGCAGGAGCGCGAGGGCTGCGCAGATCAACACGAATGCGGTGGCGCGGGCCCAACTGCGAACGCGGGGTTGCGAAGCAGAGGCGTAGCTCGGCGAGTCAGTCATCGGTTCGCGGCCACGGGCACAGGTGTGACTCGTGTCAGAACAACCCCGACTTGAGTCTTATCGACGATGCCCTCCCGTGGCCTTCTCACTGCCCCACGTTAGCAGGCATGCACGGCCGCGCAGAGTCGGAGTTTGCGTATAAGAAAGGGGGTTGGTTGAGCTAACCCCTTAATTTCACATAGTGCGCCCGGAAAGATAGCGGCCCCGCTCCGCTCCTGGCCGTCCCAGTGGGACCGTTGTCGATGCGCTGTCGCGAACGCCGAAGTCGAACCACGCACCGCGTGGTTGTCGACCTCCCGACCTTCTGGTTCGCAGGGGCGCCTTGCTTTTTGCAGGCTTTTTCAAATCAACAAGTTAGATGGCCCGCCCTCCCTCAACTTCCCGTCGGGGATCGCCAAGGCTCGCGAACTGTGGACTCGGCCCTACGGTGCCGCAGCCACTATGCGGCGCGCTTTGCCAACGGGAGTCGCCGAACCTTAGGGGGTCGCTTACGGGCCACCCAGAGATCGTGATTCGCCTGCATGCCGAGCCACATCTCCGCGCTGGTCCCAAGCGCCCCCTCAAGGCGCAGCGCCATCGCGGCGCTGACGCCGGCTCGGCCGTTCAGGACCGCGGAAAGAGCCTGGCGCGTAACGCCCAAGCGCTTCGCGACCTCGCCAATGGACAGTTCCTCCGGCAGGTACTCCCTGAGAACTTCGCCAGGGTGTGCAGGGTTATGCATTGCGCTCATCGTTGTCTGGTCCTAGTGGTAGTCAAGGTAGTCGACGAGTTCCACGTCGTTTTCGACAAACAGGAAAACGACCCGCCAGTTACCGTTGGCGGTGATCGAGAAGAAGCCCTTGAAGTCGCCAGTCAGTGGGTGCAACCGCCATCCCGGGGCCGCGAGATCGTCAGGCTTGGTTGCAGCATCCAGTGCGGTCAGCTGCAGCCGAAGCTTCGTCGCCTGATGAGGCTGGATACCGGCCTTCGTCCCCCGCCTGAAGTACGCCTCGAGGCCCTTGTGCCGGAAGCTCCTGATCATGCGCTATCGTAATGCGACAAGCGACGCTTTACAAGCTGCCCGTGCGCTCGGAGAAATTGCGGCCCCGCTCCGCTCCTGGCCGTCCCATTGGGACCGTTGCCGATGCGCTCCGTTGCCGCGAATCGTCAACGCCGAACCGCAGACGCGCGGTAGTCGACCTCCCGACGGCGTCGGGAGTCCCGGACGTCTCACCGGTTGAGACGGTGAAATGAAAAAGGGCCACCTTTGCAGGTGACCCTTTTCCATTTCACTGGTGCGCCCGGAGAGATTCGAACTCCCGACCTTCTGGTTCGTAGGCTGCCCCCGGCGGGGGTTTCTCTCACCGAGACCCCTCGCCCGTCTCACAAATCAGTGAGTTAGGTCCTGCCTGTCGCACTCGCGCCTGCCATTCCCGGCGCGATTGTAAGCAGGCTGTAAGCACCAGCGCGACATTTAGGAACTAGCTTAGCCGCCACGCAACCCATGCAGCCAGACCAAGAATTACCCAGAGCATCCAACTCTTGTCCGTAGCCTTAAGTGCCGACTCGACGGCGTCTAGTCGTCGGGCGATCTGCGCGTGGCGT
>JAPLSF010000285.1 GCA_026398785.1 Pseudomonadota bacterium
GCTCCCTTACCGGCCTGATCCTGCTCGGGTTCGTGATCGTTGCCTTGCCAGCCCTGCTCGGCACCATCAGCGCCGCGATCGAAATGCGCAATCTGTCGGCCGCGAGCGAACGCCTCGTGGTCAATGGCGTGGCCGCCACGCAGTACACGCAGGCCCTCGTGCGACAGGTCTCGTCGCTCGAGCGGACGGCGCGGCTTTACCAGATCATTCCGCGCCCGACCCTGCTCGATACCTTCCGGCAGAACCGCGACCTGCTCAGGAAGACGCTGGACAATTTCTCGGCGCTGCCGGGCGGCAACGACGAGCGGGCAAGAGTCATCGACAGCATGCGCAGCACCGTCGATCTGATCTCGCGCGCCATCGACTCGCAATCGTCCGCAAGCATATCGCGCACGCTGCGCGAATTCACAGCGCTGGCACGCGATGCCGGGCAGCTCTCGAACCTGGCAAGCGCGCAGACTGACCGGGAACTGAAACAACTCCAGGCCGAGACCGAAAAGGTGCGGCGTCGGCTGTACTGGCAGTCGCTCGCGCTGATCCCGATTACCGTCGGCCTGATCGTGATGTTCGCGCTGGTCCTGGCACGACCGATCCGCCAGATCGACGCGGTCATCAGTTCGATCGGGCACGGCCAGCTGGGCGAGCCCGTCAAGGTGCAAGGGCCTTCAGACCTGCAGGCACTCGGCCGGCAGCTCGAGTGGCTGCGGGTACGGTTGCAGGACATCGCCGAGGAGCGCAACCGATTCCTGCGCCACATGTCGCACGAGTTGAAGACGCCGCTCGCCAACATCCGCGAAGGCACCGAACTGTTGCTGGAGGGCGCGGTAGGCTCGCTCAGTGGCGAGCAGCGCGAAGTGGCCAGCATCCTGCGCGACAACAGCCTGCGGCTGCAGCGCCTGATCGAGAACCTGCTGTCCTACAGCGAGTGGCAGGCGAAGCGCAGCGATCTGGAAGTGGGCGAGATTCGCCTGTTGCCACTCGTGAAGTCCGCGATCGAGACCTATCAGTTGCCGCTGAACGCGCACAGCCTGCGACTCGACCTGCAGGTGCCGGACCTCACGCTGGCCGCGGACCGCGAAAAGCTGAAGCTGATTCTCGACAACCTGATCTCGAACGCGGTGAAGTTCACGCCGGACGGCGGCACCATCACTTTGCGCGCGGCGTATGACGGTGCGGGCAACAACCTCGTGCTGGACGTGGCCGATACGGGGCCTGGGATTCCGCTGGAAGAACGTCCGCGGATTTTCGAAGCGTTCTACCAGGGCGCCACACCGCAGGCTGGGCTCGTTCGAGGCACGGGCATTGGACTGTCCGTGGTGCAGGAATTCGTGCTTGCGCATGGCGGCAGCACCGAGATCGTCGACGGTGAGTTTCCGGGTGCTCACTTCCGCGTGCGATTACCTCTTGCTCCCGCTCCTGCCGAAGGTGCGAGAAAGACGGGGTGAGAGTCTTGCTCCTTCTCCAGCCTTAGCGGGAGACGATTGCGGTGAGGGCTCCGACCGTCACCCGCTCGCCGGATGCGCAGCGATATCCGTCATTGCGAAATCGCGGCCCGCGAACAACAGCGGCTCGCCCGTTACGTACGCAAGCGCATACGAGAAGCAGTCCCCGAAGTTCAACGCCGCGGGGTGACGTCCCTTGCCGAAGCGCTGCCACGCAGCGCGCGCCACGTATGCCTGCTCGACGTCGACCGCTTCCAACTGGATTCCTGCGCGCGACACCAGTTGATCGAGGTCACGCAAGCCTTCGGCTGCCCGCCTGGACGAAACAACGATCGAACACTCGGTCAACGAGGCAACAGACAGTAGCCGAATCGGGTCAGCGTCGATCGCTTCAACGAAGGCGTGGCGCTGCGACTCGCTGAAAAGAATGGCCAGCAGAGCCGATGAATCGAGCACCATCAGCGAGGCAAACCGTGTTCGTCGTAGCCGATGATCGCGTCGGCCTCGCGCGCTTCGAGTTCCGGCAGCGACGTGCAGTGATCGGCGATCCGGTTGATCTCATCTACGAGACTGCGGCGTCGGCGCTGATGTCGAACCCGCTCCAGTCTCTCGAGCAACGCGCGCCGGACAGCTTCGGTCTTGGTTTCGCCCGTGGCCTCGGCGAGCACAGCGGCCAACTCTTCGGTCTCTCGATTACGGATATTCAGGGCCATGGTTTCACCCTGTGTAGCAAAGTTGCTGGATTGTATCATTACTCGAGTCCCATGCCCGGCTGTTCCTGATTCGGACTATCATTTCCAGCTTGCACCTCGCAGGTACATCCATAATCAGGCTGCTTTGCCCCGAAATGACCTTCATCCTGCAACCAACTGTCCGTAAAGCGCTTTTGGCCGTCGCCGCGATGGCCCTGACCGGCTGCGCGGGCCTGCAACCTGTCAACAAGCCGGGAGTGCCTGGCCAGACCGTCACAGCGTCTACGCCGAGACCGGCCGGCGTCGCTTCGTATTTCGACGTGCTCGACCTCATGGCGCCCGGCGATGCGGTTCGCCAGTCGACCGAACTGGCTTCGACGCTGACCCAGGCGCAGCAGAGCCCGACCGCATCGAATCGCCTGCGCTATGCGATTGCGCTCGGTGCGGCGGGTCACGTGTCGAGCAATCCGGTCGAGGCCCGACGGCTGATTTCCGACTTGCTCGCAGGCCAAAACGACCTGACGCCGCAGGAGGTCTCGCTCGCCAACGCGTTCCTGCGTGAATTCGACGCGCGGGTCGCGCTGTATGCCGACCTGGCGCGACAGCGTGAGGAATCGGAGCGCCAGATGAAGTCGATCGGCGCGGACGACGACCGCCGCTACAGCGCGCTCAATGCCGAGACGCAGCGCTTGAAGAAAGCGCTGGCAGAGGCCGAGCGCAAGCTCGAAGCCGTCGCCGAAATGGAGCGTACCCTCACTCCGGAAGGCCAGTGAGGACCTGACCCTGGCCATGTCGCGGACCAGCAAGCGCACGCCAAAGATCCTCGTCGTCGACGACGACCCTGGACTGTTGCGCCTGCTCACGATCCGGTTGCGCTCGCAGAAATACGAAGTCGAACCCGCGGAAAATGCCGCCAAGGCGCTCTCCGTCATCGCACGCTTCCGGCCCGACCTCGTCATCACCGACCTGCGGATGGCCGAAATGGACGGCATCGCGCTGCTGCGTGAACTGCAGCGTCGCTGGCCCGGCCTCAACGTCATCATGCTCACCGCGCACGGCACGATACCCGATGCGGTGAAGGCCACGCAGTCGGGCGCCTTTTCGTTCCTGACCAAGCCGGTCGAAAAAGAGCAGCTGCTCGAGGAAGTGCGGCGCGCGCTCAAGACCTCGGGCTTCGCGGACACGGCCGAGGAATGGCGGACGGAGTTCGCCACCCGCAGCCCCCTGGTAGAGGACCGGCTGGCCAAGGCCCACCTGGTCGCGGGGACGGATTCGTCGGTCTTGATTACCGGCGAACCCGGCACCGGCAAGGAACTGCTGGCGCGGGCGATCCATTGGGCCAGCGGCCGCCGCGAGGGGGCCTTCGTATCCGTTGACTGCAGTTCTCTGGACGGCAGCGCCGAGCACCTTGCGGCCTGCGAACAGGAACTGGCGCGAGCAGCACATGAAGCCACGGGAGGGACGATCTTCCTGCGCAGCGTCGACGACCTCGCCCTGAACCTCCAGACGCGCCTCGCGAGCCTGCTGCGCGGTCCGCGGGACGTGAGGGTGCTGGCGACCAGCGATCGCCGCCCCGATGAACTGGCGGCCGATGGGCGTTACTCCACCGAACTGCTGGAACGGGTGAGTGCCGTCCATATCGACCTGCCGCCGCTCAGCCGGCGCCGGGAGGATGTGCCGCTGCTGGCCGCGCAGTGTCTCGAAGATCTGGCCGCCGAAACCGGGCAGACCAAGCGCACGCTTTCGCCGGAAGCCATGGAAGCCCTGGCGAGCGCCAAGTGGCCGGGCAACGTCCGACAGCTGCGGATGGTCGTGCGGCAGGTCGCGTCGCTGGGCGCTGGACCGGTGATCACGGTCGAACAGGTGCAGGAAGCGCAGGGTCAGGCCACGCAGCTGCCGAGCTTCGACCAGGCTCGTGATGAGTTCACTCGGAACTATCTCGTGCAACTCCTTCAAATTACTCAGGGAAATGTCAGTCAGGCGGCACGGATGGCGAAGCGGAATCGCACCGACTTCTACAAGCTGCTGACGAAGCACGAACTGAAACCGGAAGAGTTCAAGGACTAGCTTCCCCGCCTCTCCCACGCAAGGCCAGTGACGCCAATTGGCGACAATTTCTCGGCCTATTTTTCACTGTCGTTGACCATAATCTCTCGCGCCGAGAACGGCGACCGGCTTCCCAGCTGCGTCCCGCGCAGAGACCTTGCAGAACCCTGCCCGGCACCCCGTAGCGAACTCAATGACCGCCCTGCGGCGGCGGTCCGCGCTCGCCCTTCGTTGCATGCAAATCACTGCCGAGGTTTATTTTGCCGATCAGCAGCCTAACCAAGGCGGCCGGGCACCCCGCTCGTTCTGCCGTCGCCTGCCTCGTCTGTTGCACCAGCATCACGTTGACCGCCTGCGGCGGCGGATCGCGTTTTCCATCTGCCATAGACCGCGCAGATGCCAGTCCATCCATCGCTGGAACCGGCGCCAACGACGCCCCGATCATCAGCGGCAAGCCGCTGCCGACTGCAGTCGTGGACATTCCCTACCTCTTCCGACCGGATGTGCACGACCCCGACGGCGACGTGCTCGTCTTCGAAGTCGCCCGCAAGCCCTCGTGGGCCACCTTCAATCCAGCGACGGGAGAACTCGCGGGAACACCGCCCGCCGGCACCAGCGGCACGTATACCGACATCGTCATCTTCGTCAGCGACGGCGAACTCAAGACCGCGCTGCCGTCATTCACGATCAAGGTGACGGAATCATCCGCGACCGGTTCGACGTCGTCCGCATCGCTGTCCTGGTCCGCACCGACGCACAACGAGGACGGTTCGCCACTCACCGACCTGGCGGGCTATCGCGTCCACTACGGGACGTCTGCCAGCAACCTGAGCATGCGGGTCGACGTCGGCAACCCGGCCACGACCAGCACGGTGGTCCCGAACCTGACACGGGGAACCTGGTATTTCGCGATCAGCGCGTACACGCACAAGGGCGCGGAAAGCTCCAGGAGCAACGTCGCCTCGAAGGTCATCGGCTGACCGCCGCGCCGCAGTGGTTCGAAACGCGAACCACTGCACGTTTCGGGGCTCTGCCGTTGCGGCGCGGACGCACCGGGACGACACTCGCCCGCAGTTAGTAAACGGCAAACCCGTCGCAAGACGGGGACGCAAAGCCTCCGGTCCACGGCTGCAAAGCACAGGGATAGCGGGGTTGCCAGACAGGCGACTGGGCGTCGCGCGCGGAGCACCGCGCGGTCACGCGAGTCGCCGCTGCCAGCCCTACCGCATTCCCACCGCTCCATCCGTCGGGCCACCAACCTGCTCGGTGGAGTTGTGGAATGTCGATCATCGCTGCCAGGACACGCGCACTCGCGCTCTCGTTCATGATCTCATTGTCGCTGACGGCATGCTTCGACGGCGACAACAAGCACGCCGGGGCGCCACCCGTCGTCGCAGCACCTGCGGAGCCGACCACACCGCCGACGACACCGCCGACGACTCCGCCGACCAGCGCACCGAACCAGGCGCCCCAGATTTCCGGCACGCCGCTGACTTCGGCCAAGACCAACCAGTCTTACGCCTTCCAGCCGACCGCCATCGACCCGGATGGCGACAAGGTCACGTTCAGTATCTCCAACAAGCCCGCCTGGGCATCGTTCGACACGCAGACCGGCAAGCTCGCCGGCACGCCGTCCAGTTCGTCGACCGGCAAGTTCAGCGGCATCACGATCGTCGCCTCCGACGGCAAGAACAACAGCCAACTCGGACCGTTCGACATCACCGTGGCATCAACGGCTGCGGCCGGCTCGGCGACACTGAGCTGGCAACCCCCGACCGAGAACGCCGATGGGTCGCCGCTCACCAATCTGGCGGGTTACGTGATCCGCTACGGCACCAAGTCCGATGCCCTCGCACAGGAAGTGCGCATCGGCAACCCCGGCATCACGACCTCGATGATCGAAGGCCTCACACCGGCCACGTGGTATTTCACCGTCAGCGCCTACACCTCGACAGGCGTAGAGAGCGCTCCGTCGGCCGTGGGATCGAAGACCGTGACTTAACGCCGTCAGCGGCCAGGAATGAGATCGCCGGCACGGATGCCCGGGGTCATTGTCGAAATCGCTTTCGCAGCCAACGTAACCAGCGCCAACGCTGAGCCGGGCATGCCAGCGGGTGCAAGCGCCCCTCGGCGACGCCAGCCTGGGCCCGGGCGGCGGACAGGTTCTGCAGAGTTCGGTCGACGGATTACAGGATGGTCTTTTGCACGACGTTCGAAAGGTTGCTTTCGACGTTGGCGCGCGTGTAAGCATCGACCGCGAAGTACCACGTGCCCGCCGTCAGACTCTCGATCATTGCCGACGTGATACCAGGATTCGGAATGGTGACAATCTGGTCGAGTCTGTCGGCAACCGTGCCATAGCGGATTTTGAATCCGGCAAGGTCCTGCAGCGGCATGCCATCTACGTACTGGGTGGGCGGCTGCCATGAGAGCGTGGCGGCCCCGGCGGCCCCGGGGTCGCTGACCGTAATGGCGAAAGTCGGCAGCGACGCGGTGGTGGCGCCGTCGGTCACCCGTACAGTTACGTTCGAATAGGTACCCAGGTCTGCTGCAACCGGAGTTCCCTGCAGGCGTCCATTAGCCGTGTCGAACGTTGCCCACACCGGCTTGTTGAGCACCGAAAAGGTCAAGGCAGCGCCCTCGGCATCGACTGCCGCCGGCTGAAAACTGTAGAAACTGCCTGCCGTTGTGGATGTTGGCGGGGAACCCGAGATACTGGGGGCTGCGTTGACCGTCGCCCTGACGGTAATCGTGAATCGCGGCAGGTTCGTGGTCAGGCGGCCATCCGAGACGGCGATCGAGATGGCGCGAGATTTCCCGATATCCCCTGAACCAGGGCGGCCATAGAGACGTCCGGTGCGCTTATCGAAGTGTGCCCAGCGCGGCAGACCGCTCACGCCAAAGGCGAGTCTGTCGCCGTTGGCATCGCCCGCCGTCGGAGTGAAGGAATAAAAGCGATCGGTGGAGACCGCGGTGCGCGGGGCACCCACAATCGTCGGCGCGATGTTGTTTGCGTTCGCAGCGTGAACGTACGTCATGCTGCCGAGACCAAGGATGGGACTCAAGAGTCGCAGTCGTTTCGACAACATCGCCCTCTCTCCTGACACCGGATGCCTTCCGGTCCGGACGGAGAACTTGGCGAAGCGGGTTGCTGAACGATTCGCGGGCGCAGCGATACGGACGAATAGTCCAACGCGCAATCCCGTGGAGGTTCCGGCAACCCCGCTGTCCCAGGCGCTGGCCGTGGACCGGAGGCTTTGCGTCCCCGCCTTGCGACGGGTTTGCCCTTAAACGAGAACAGGTGGCGAGTCTTCTACGCGGTGTCGCCGCAGTAAAGCTCGCGATCGTCGATCTGCGTTACACGCAGCAGAAAAAGACTTGCAACCGGCATGATTGCGAGTTTTGCGAAGTGCTTCACGGCCAAGACACCTTGGCAACACTTCGAAATCCGTGGCCTCGCGCGGAGAAATGGCGTCCCCACGGGGATTCGAACCCCGGTCGCGACCGTGAAAGGGTCGTGTCCTAGGCCTCTAGACGATGGGGACGTCGTGGTGGAGCCAGACGGGATCGAACCGTCGACCTCCTGCATGCCATGCAGGCGCTCTCCCAGCTGAGCTATGGCCCCACGAGGGCCGCGAATTGTCCAAGTTGCCGCCAGGCTTGTCAAATGCACTTTTTGAGCTGTCCCTCTTACGCAGCGCAGGCAGCGATGGCCCGATCGAGGCGCTGCAGCGTCGTGTCACGGCCCAGGATCTCGAGCGTGACATCGATTGGAGGCGACACTGAACCGCCCGATACGGCGACGCGGATCGGCTGCGCGACCTTGCCCAGGCCCGCCCCGCTCTCCGCCGCAACGGCCTGCACGAGTTCGTGCAGCTTCGTCGCTTGCCAGTCGCCCAGCGCAGCCATGCGATCGCGCACGGATTGCAGCAGCGGCGCAGCCTCGGCGGTCAGGTTTTTCTTCGCCGCCTTCTCGTCGTAAGTGGTGACGTCGCGGAAGAAGAACACGCTGTTCTGCGCCATCTCCTTCAGCGTCCTGGCTCGCTCCTGCTGCGCCCTGGCCACGGCAGCGACCTTCGCCAGATCCTCGGTCTCGATGCCGAGCGCCGCCAGCTGCGGCAGCAGGTACTGCGCCAGGCGCTCGGGCGTCGCACGCATGATGTGCTGCTGGTTCGTCCACAGCATCTTGTCGATGTTGAGTGCCGAGGCGCCCTTGTTGACGTCGTCGATGTCGAACAGGCGCGTCATCTCCTCCAGCGAGAAGATCTCCTGGTCGCCGTGCGACCAGCCGAGGCGACCGAGGTAGTTCAGCAGGCCTTCCGGCAGGAAGCCATCGTCCCGGTACTGCAGCGCGCTGACCGCCCCGTGACGCTTGGAGAGCTTCGCGCCGTCCGGGCCCAGGATCATCGGCACGTGCGCGTACAGCGGCGGCGCGACGCCGAGCGCGCGCAGCATGTTGATCTGGCGCGGCGTGTTGTTGATGTGGTCGTCGCCACGAATGACGTGGGTGATCTTCATGTCGTAGTCATCGACGACGACGCAGAAGTTGTAAGTCGGCGTGCCGTCCGAGCGCGCAATGATCAGGTCGTCGAGTTCACCGCTGTCGAACGTGATCGGCCCGTGCACCACGTCGTTGACCACGACCGATCCCGCATCGGGATTGAGGAAGCGGACCACCGGATTGACGCCAGGCACCGGGTCCTTGCGCTGACGGCAACGGCCGTCGTACCGCGGCTTTTCCTTGCGCGCAGTCTGCCCGGCTCGCATCTCGTCGAGTTCTTCCTTCGAGCAATAGCAGTGATAGGCCTTGCCTTCGCGCAGGAACTGCTGGATGACTTCGCCGTACCGGTCCATCCGTTGCGTCTGGTAGAACGGGCCTTCGTCATGATCGAGGCCGAGCCACTGCATGCCCTCGAGGATCGCGTTCACCGCCTCGGGGGTCGAACGCTCGCGATCGGTGTCCTCGATGCGCAGGATGAAGGCGCCGCCGTGCCGCCGCGCGTACAGCCAGCAGAACAGCGCCGTGCGGACCCCGCCGATGTGCAGCATGCCGGTGGGGCTGGGGGCAAAGCGGGTGCGGACTGTCATGGTGTTTGCTGTCCCGGAAATGACTACGCCGGCTGTTGAGGCCGGCGTAGGTGTCTGGTGGGCGGTACTGGGATTGAACCAGTGACCCCTGCCGTGTGAACGTGTGAAGGCAAAAAACGCCTGTTTTTGCCGACACCCAAAAAACGTAAGTCGTTGAAAAGCCTATTTTCACAGTGTCTCTGATGCACTTCCCGCATGGCCTGCACGGGAGTACTATTCCGTACGGAATCCGTACGAGGTCACACTGCCGTGTCACGCATCCGAAAACAGGGCATCCGTCTCGACACAAAATCAGGCCGTGACGAGCTGCGAAAGCAGTTTCCAACCGGAGCGCGGGAACCATTTTGGCACAAGCTCTCGACCGGCCGGTATCTGGGCCTGCGGCTCAACCTGCGCGGCGAGAGCTGGATCGGCCGGTTCCGCGATGAGGATGGCGGCCAGCAGTACAAGGCGCTCGGCGAGTTGTCCCCGGAATTCGGCTTCGACCCGGCGAAGGTCGCCGCCGAACTCTGGTTCCGTGACCTCGAGCGCGGCGTCAGTGGCCGCACCGACGACGGCGATACCGCGACCGTCAAGACGGCCTGCAATCGCTACGTCGAAGATCGCGAGCGCAACGCCAGCAAGGCAAATGCCCACGACGCGAAAAAGCGATTCGAGCGGACGGTGAACGGTAAGCAGATCGCAGACCTGCCGTTGTCGAAGTTTCGATCGCGGCACCTGAAGGAATGGCGTGACGGACTGGTAGACGGCGGGCTGTCCCGCGGTAGCGTTA